>CAYUYG010000034.1:0-10246 GCA_964449125.1 uncultured Coxiellaceae bacterium
GACCCGTTACACAAAGGCATGTTGATATCCATTAAAATCAAATCAGGTTGAAATTCCTGCAAAGCTATCAAAAAATTTTGCGGATCATTCACAATTTTTACCTGCATACCGACTTTTTCGAGGTACATTGCGTAATACGCCGCTAAAAATTCCGAATCATCCACAATCATAACTTTTTCGTTTTGCGCCTGTTTGGCTTCAAACAGATCATCAAATGTTCGCAACATGGTATTTATTTCTATTGGTTTCACAAAGAACATTTGGCCTTCATGACGGATCGAAAAAAGGCGTGCAGTAAAATCATCGTGGGCTGACATATAAATAATGATGATGGATTCATGATGAAATTTATTAAATATTGCTTCAGGAATAGTTTGCGCGCAGTCAATATCCAGCAAGATAATGTCAGGTGACTGTTTTTTCACAGCGTCTAATAAATTTTGAAAAGTATGAAACAACCGCACATTATAATTAAATTGCTGTAGTGTCTCACATTGTTGTGTCGATTTTTCATCTATCTTATCTAAAATATAAATCGTTCGGGTTTTGTTTTCACTAACAATTGGGAAATCAAATACTGGGTCAATGCGATTCTCAGGCGATCCTAATATCAATTGATTTAAATCTTTTAATAAAGCATCGACTTTTTCAACAAAGACAGGCGACATTTCGCCTTTTTGATTAGCCGTAAATAACTGGTCTAATTTTCGTCCCAAATCACCCACCAGTGTATAACCGTAAGTTCCAGCGGTTCCGGAAAGCGTATGAACATTACGATGCAGCGTCTCATAAATCTCTAGATCAAAGTTAGATTTACATTTTTCCCACAGCCTTTCTATTTCGGCAGTTTTGAGTGGAAGCTGTTGTGCATAGGCTGTCGATAATAATTTCAATTTGTGTTGAATATCGGAATCCATGCTCATTTCCCTTGCTTAATAGCGGATTCGATTGCTTTGAATATTTGTCGATTCGTCGCTACTGATTTGAGTAAAGCCTGTTTAACTAAATGTGCATGCTCTTTGCCAAGCTCATAGGCGGAGAAAACAATCACAGGAATAGGTTGTTGGGTTTCAATATTTATACACGGAAGTAATTCGGTTCCAACGCCATCAGGCAATCGTAAATCGAGAATAATCAAATCAAAAGCTCTTTCCTGTAATAATTTTTTTGCACTCTCTAAATCAATTGCGTTCATAATATTTGCTCTGTCCTGCAACATCAGGCGCAATAGACTCGTTGTATCCAGATCATCTTCAATGTTTAAAATATTGGGTTTTTTATGCCAAAAAATAGAATCAATATAGTCATTAATTTTTTCCGCATAGCTCGCATCCAGCGGTTTATCAACCCAATCTATAACAGTGAGCCCATTTAAAGTATCTAAGCCTTGTTCTGGCATAACTGAAGTAACCACGACTGGCAAATTTTTTGTCTTGGGATCTTTACGCAATTTTTTAATAAAACTAATCCCATCTTCATCCGGTAGAGACAAATCAATGGTTAAAGCAGTATAAGACCGCTGCTGAAGCAAGACTTGTGCTTCTTTTGCTGAATGTACAATATCCACGATAATTTCTTTATCTTCTAAAATATCTTTAAGATATTTGGCTACTTCCTGATGATGATCACAAATCAACACATGCACGGGTTCTTTATTTGTCGATGCATCCGTGATTGGGAGGTGCGGTTCTTGTGGAAGTTCAAAATAAAAAGTGGTTCCATTATCTTGCGTGCTAACAAATGATATTGTCCCCCCATGCTTTTCCACAATCGCTTTTGAAATATTTAAACCAAGCCCGGTGCCTGATTTTTGTCGAGAATCGGAGGAGTCAGCTTGAATAAATTTACCAAAAATCTTCGATTGAAATTCTTTCGGTATACCCGGACCAAAATTGGTAATTGAGACTCGTACTCGATTGAGTAAACTAGACAAGCGAATTTTTACTTTTTGATGTGGGGGAGAAAACCGAATAGCATTAGAAAGCAAATTAGTAATTACTTGCGTAATACGGTCATAATCTGCACGTATTTCATATTTTCCGGGTGATTGGAACTCTAGTATGACATTACTTTTTTGGGCCAATGGTTGATTTGCAGCAATGGCTTCTTGAATTAAGTTAGTTAAATCAACTTTATTGAATTTAAAATCCATGCGACCCGCTTCAATTTTTTCAATATCGAGCATATCATTAATTAAGCGGATCAACCGTTCGCAATTACTATTAGCAATATCGAGCAGTTGTCTTGCTTTCTCGGATAAATCACAAATTTTATCACTCGCCAACAAACCAATCGAACCTTTAATTGAGGTCAATGGTGTACGTAATTCATGACTGACGACTGAAATAAATTCATTTTTCATTCGTTCAATTTTCTTCCGTTCCGTAATATCCGTGGTGATTGAGGACATGCCGACTATTTTTCCTTCGACATCAAGCATGGGAGCAATCGAAACGGAAACTGGAATAATATGTCCGTCACGATGTTTTCGGGTCGTGTCATAATTATGGATATGTTCACCAGCGTTCACCTTGGAAATGATAGCGGGAAAATCAACGATCAAATCTTTTGGATAAATAATCGTAACAGGCATTCCGATCACTTCCGTCGCTTTGTAACCATATAATTTTTCGGCTCCGCTGTTCCAAGTCGTGATCATTCCTTCCGGGTTGGTACTTAATATTGCATCATCTGAAGCATCAATAATGGCAACAAGTCGCGCCTGATCTATTTCTGCCGCCTTGCGTTGTGTTATATCACGGATAAATGAATGAAACTCGTAATTTTCTTCATTTTTAATCGGAAAAATAGTCAATTCAACAGGAAACTCAAGACCATCCTTACGCAACGCTAGCATTTGCAAAATTTTATAGAAAACATGCTGTTCGCCGTGCGCTAAAAATTTAGCCATACCTTTCTTATGAGCTTCACGGTATTGGTTTGGAATAATGAGGTCATACATTTTTTCTCCTTTAGCCTCATTAAATTTCCAACCAAATATTTTTTCTGCATGTGGGTTCCAATCAATGATCTCACTTTTTTCATTAATTGTAATAAATGCTTCATTCATACTATCTAAAATTCGGTGGAAGCGTTGTGCAGATTTTTCTATCTCCTGTTTAGCTTCCTCAGTTTTTATTGCATTTAAACGGGCCCGATCAAAAAAATAGAAAATAAACAGAACCAAAAAGGCCGTTAAAACACCGCTTAATAAACTTAATTTTGATAATGAACTGCTAATATCAGCTAAAAATGCCGAAGTTGGCCAGACATAAATGTCCCAATTAATATTATTAAAATTGAGTGTTTCATTTTGTGTTAAAAAAATATTGTTATTAGCTGAATTGACTTGCTGCACATACACGGGTTCATTGTTTTGATAAATCGCGATATTAAAATTCTTATTGTTTTGAAAAATTTGTTCAAACAATTTTTTAGTATTAATGACCGCAACAATATATCCATCTAGTTTATTCTCATTATAGACTGGCACCGCGATTAAAAATGCCGGTTCACTTTTTATGAAAATATTATTTGAATAAGTAATTTTTCCCGTTTCCGCGGCTGATTGTAAGATTTGTAATACTCTCGGATCAGTTTGTAAATTTAAATTAGAAAGTTTTTCGTTTTGAGGAACATACCAATGTAATTTCAATGAGGAAGAAACAAATTGTAGCGAATCAAAAATATGTATTTGTTTGTATAGGGTGGTTGCATCCGCTTCCCAAGCTTTCTGCGGTACCCGGTTTAAAATATCCCAACGCAAACCCATACGCATTAACAAATTAGTGTAATTTGAAAGGGATTTTTGTACTTCATTTCTTACAATGGTCGCATCAGCCTTAACAATACGTTGCTGATGTTTAAATTCTGCCTGTCGCAATTGCACCAATAAAAAAATTGACGACAGCAAGATAATTAATGAGACAGGCAGACCAATTAAATAAAAAATTTTCAGAAAATGTTGTTTGGGTTTACGCACTTCCATGTGATAAATCCATAAAAGGGAATACTTATATTATACCCCTTTTAGCAAGCAATTTCCCCTACACGGCACATGCCATCTAAAAAGCCCCATAATGCTTGTGTTGCTTCACGAGTAGCCTTTTCAGCTCGTTCTGGTTCAACATAGCGCTCGATTAGACGAGCAACCTGATTGGCATGTCCCACATCATACGCTTGGTGAGCAACAAAAAATTCGAGTGTTTTATCATCATTAATGCCATAGAAACGTTTTAAACCGTCAATTTTAGAAGTGGAGACGGCAGGAACCTGATATTCGTAAGCATACAGTGCACATAAACCATCACGCCAGTCGCGTTCGGCTAATTCGTAGTATTTATCCACCATCGCATTGGTTTCTGGTATGGCTATTTCGTCAAGAACTGCCTGACGCGTCTTGCCAAGGCCTTCAGCAAATTGCATCCATAATGCGGGATGGTCAGTACCATGAATTTCTTCGTCTACTAAGTTTTCAAGTAATACTTTGCGCGCTGCTATCACAGGACAACCGGTATGAACGCGTGAAATAAACCGCTGGAAAGATTGAACTTGTTGATAGTATTGTTCGGCATAAATTTTTAAAGTATCACGGCTAAGTTGTCCGTTTGACCATGCCATATAAAATGTATGTTTAAACAAATGGAGTTCTGAAATAATTTCGTTCAAACGGCTGATCATGATTTCCCCCTTCTGAAAGTTTAACGGCTCGGTTCTAACCGGAACAGGAGCTAATATTACTCTAAAAAGAATAGGATGATAAATATAAAGTTACATTCTTCTACATAGATCGAAAGAATAAATAAACCTCCCCGTCCCGGCTTACGCCGGGAGGTGCGCGATCTATAAAGAGGTACTTATGTTGATGGCTGTATCAAGCTGCGAGATGATTATGACGCAGCTTCAATACATGATGTGCTTGACGTCCGTCACTCATGGATTCCGAGATAAATTCCACCAAATCTCCAATTAACAATTGATTAAAATTGAGATTATTGACATTGGTTAGACTGAAATAATATTCATGCCCGTCAATCCCTTCGATAAATCCATAATCTTGTTGTGGAAACACTCTGACTACCACTCCGCGTAATGTATCGGTATGGGTTTTTATTCTGCCGTGCCGTTTACGGGAATGTTCTTCGAGCTGCCTTTCAATTGCTTTGAATGAATCACGGATTGCGATGTAAATATCTTCATCCATTTTCCGCGTCGTTACCATTTCCTTACCAGGAACAGTCACGTCTATACGAATATTATAAAGTTTACCGCGGTGCTGATTATTTTTTTGATGCTCAAGCACAATGCGGCAGCTTGAAATTCGATTACAGAATTGTTGTAACTTGGAGGCGCGTTTTCGGATGAGTGATTCTAAAACAGCTGAGGCAGGTAAATCTCTAATGGTTATTTGGACAGGTAACATATTTATGTCTCCCTATTTTTTAAACTTATCATGGCATTTTATTACTGATTTTTACCTCCTTTTTGCGTCTTTATACTTTTAGTATAGACCAATACACGCATGCAGGGGAGACTGCACGCGTGAAAAATAATGGGTTTATAAGTGGCTGATTACTCAGTTAATTCTCGAGCAAGCGGTGCAAAATATTTTTCAATTTCCGCTTCATGAACTTCTTTGAGTGTCGCAGGCTTCCATTGAGGCTTCTGATCCTTGTCTATAATCAAGGCGCGTATACCTTCAATAAAATCATGGCCCAGTAAAAAATGACAAACTAGACGATATTCCTGGTTCATACAGGCATCAAAATTCAGCTGCTCACCATTCTGTAAAGCCCTTAACGTAATCTTGAGGCTGGTAGGTGATTTTTTGGCAAACGCAGCCAACGCTTCACGACATAATTCATTCGATGAATGCTGCAAAGCCTCCACTATTTCATCCATGGAATGCGCAGAAAAACCTTTGTTCAATTCGATTTCATTTTCCAATAAGCGTGATGGTCCAATTGGAGTGGCAACCTCATCAAGGATTCTCGTCACCGTCGCGCGCGGATCCTGGCCCAATGATTCCTGCGCAAGCGCATCAATCAGCTTGGAGAGCTTCTCTTGCGGAACTTTCTGCTGCACCAAACCAATTGCAACGCACTCGTCGGCGTTTAAGCGCGCACCGGTTAATCCCAGATAATAGCCAATTTTACCTGGCAAACGGGGTAAGAAATACGTGCCACCGACGTCTGGAAAAAATCCGATGCCCGTTTCCGGCATGGCAAAAAGCAAGCGATCTGTTGCAACACGATGCGATCCATGTATTGAAATACCGACCCCGCCACCCATCGTAATGCCGTCTAGCAAAGCAATATAGGGTTTCGGAAAATGAAAAATAAAACGATTTAATTGATATTCTTCACGGAAAAAATCCGTCATGGCACGATCATGTGCTCTTGCACGTTCATAAGTTAAGCGCAAATCACCGCCAGCACAAAAAGCACGGCCCTCTGCAGCTCGAATGACAACGGCTTTAATTTCCATTGCATTAGCCCAGCGCTGTAATTGAGCCTGGATTGCCTTAATCATGGTGTGATTCAAAGCATTCAATACATCTGGACGATTTAAGGTGATAATACCCAGGTGACCATCTTTGCCGTGTTTTTCTTCAAATAAAACTTCTTGATAATGTTCCATATATTACTCTCCGCTAAACACTGCCGTCCGTTTTTCTAGAAATGCCGTGACGCCTTCACGCTTGTCCGCGGAGGTACAGCATAATCCAAAATGTGCTGCTTCGAGTTCAAGACCTTCTTCCAGTGTCAGGTTATAACCATGATCAATCACTGTCATGATGCTGGAAAGCGCGATGGGACTTAACTGCACTAAATCATGTAGTAATGCTTTAGCACGTGTCAGTAAATTATCAGGCGTCGTGAGCTCATTCAACAAACCCCAAGTAAATGCTTCTTCCGCATTAAAACGACGTCCCGTCAAACAAATTTCCAATGCTCGTCCTTTACCGATCAAGCGTGAAAGACGTTGTGTGCCGCCAAAACCCGGTATGACACCCAGTTTAATTTCAGGCTGACCAAATATCGCGTTATTTGTCGCAATGCGCAGCGTAGTCGCCATTGCCAATTCACATCCCCCGCCAAATGCATAACCTTGAATGGCTGCCAGTGATGGTTTGCCTATTAATTCCAATTCACGAAAAACTGACTGCCCAAAACGAGCAAACTCAACGCCCTGTTGACCATTGAGATTAGCCAGTTGCTTGATGTCCGCACCTGCACAAAACGCCTTGCCTTCGCCGGTTAAGAGGATGGCTTTGACAGATTTGTCGTGTTTAATATCCCGTAAGGTAGATTGTAGGTGCAGTAACACATCGCGATTTAAGGCATTCAGTTGTTCAGGTCGATTCAAATGAAGTTGTGCAATACCGGATTCAAGCAAAGTGACTTTCAAGCTATCTGTTGTATTATCCATAATAATATTTTCCATTCTCTTTTAATATCTAGGTTTGTTGAGGAAGTAAACTGTTCTCGGCTTGTAAAAATTCACTAACTTCTTCTGTCGTTAATGCAGCACGGCTTTGCACGGCCAAATAAAAAATAATGATGCTAAAGACGGCAATGATCAGAAAATCCCAGCCAAAAGGAATTTGATTTTGACCGCCAAATGAACCCAAATAGGAAATGGCGATTAATCCAAATAAATAAGGAAGCATCCATAACCCGGATTTTAACTCACTGCGCTCCATCTTAATCTTGCCACGCCAATAAGCGCAGGCAAAAATTGCAAGACCGACAGTCAGAACAATCGCAAGTTTGGACATCGTTTCCCAACCCGTCCAGTATCCAA
Organism: uncultured Coxiellaceae bacterium; assembly: GCA_964449125.1. GTDB lineage: Bacteria > Pseudomonadota > Gammaproteobacteria > DSM-16500 > DSM-16500 > Aquicella. The sequence continues at coordinate 7,807 of CAYUYG010000034.1, forward strand.
ATAAATTGCAGCAATAAAAAGCCAGCAAACAAAAGAAATTGGCAGCGGGCAAACGAAATGGTCGTTTTTCATTAGGTAATGACAAACGTAAACTCATCAGTGCAATGGGGCCCATTGCATAAGTAATAACGAGAACAGACACTAAAAAGTTAACCATGGCTTGCCAGCCAGGCAGGGGTAAAAAGGAAAACATGCCAATCACAAAATTGATTAAAATGGCATACACCGGCATATGTTGTTTATTGACGCGAGAAAGAAAGCGCGGCATGTAGCCAATTTTGCTCATTGCATACAATATGCGGGCCGTGGAAGTCACATAAATTAATCCTGCGCCTGTTGGTGAGGATAAGGCATCAATGTACAAAAGCTTAACCAGCCATAACAAACCCATACCCGCCGCTAGCCCCGCAAACGGTCCTACATCGCCGGTAAAGTTCAAATGTTCCCAACCATCTTTCAAGGAAGCAGGATCAAGTGCACCAATAAAACAAATCTGTAATCCTAAATAAAGCACTAAGCACGCTGCAACGGATCCTACCGTACTTAAAGGAATAGCAATTGACAATTTTTTAGCTTCACCAGCCATTTCCACACCGCTTTTAAATCCATTAAATGCAAACGCAATCCCCCCTGCTGCGACCGCGGTGAAAATAGCCTGCCATCCTTGCGTAGACTGAGTGGTCTGGATAAAGTCTGAGAAATTTCCCGGATTAAAATGCGTATGCAAAATGGTAAAAATGGTTGTAAGAATGACGAATAACTTGCAGATAAAAATTAGGTAGTTAAATCTGGTTAAGCCGCTAAAACTAAAAATATTCACGCAACACAAAAATAGCATCAATGCAGTAGCCCAAACCCCACCCAACCAGGTCAGGACGTGCGCACCATTAACAGAATGCATGAGGGCTGGAAAATATAAAGAGGCATATTGTAAGACAGCCTGGACTTCTATGGGGGCTAATATCAACGACGATAACCAAGCCATCCAGCTTAGAATAAAACTAACAAAACGCCCATGGCTTAGTTCGGGTATTTGTGCGGTGCCACCAGCAACCGGCAGCATAACGGATAACTCAGCAAACGTGACCGCAATGAGCATTGCCGCAAAACCGCCAATGATCCAAGAGATGATCGCTCCTGATCCCGCAATTTTAGCCGCATACAAAGGAGCGAATAACCAACCTGACCCAACAATGGCATTAATGCCAAGCACAAATAAGGCAAATGGCGAAATGCGACGAGAAAGTCTCATACCTCTCCAGGTTTGTTTTAGGAACGATTAAACATTCACGAAACGTTTTCTGGTTTGCTCAAACGCGCTTTGTTTGCGTTTTGCTTGGCTTCCATTTTCGCTTTTTGTCGTTCCACGGAATATTTAGCTTCTTCTGCTGTGACTTCACCCGCTGGGACGCCATCCAGATCAATGCGCATTGCACCTTCGACGACACTTTTATAATAAGCTGCCGTGTTCACATAATAAGCCAGACTTTTCACCATGCAGGCTTTATCTTCAGTGACCACATTTTCGAGTGTGCTAAGACGTTTGACCAAATCCTGTTTGATGCCTTTCTTTAAAGGCTTCACTTCGTTGGGTTCTTTAAAGCCGCCGGGAAAATAGGCTTTTAGTAACTCAACGCCGTACTGGACGTAGTCTAACCATTTAGGTTTGGGTTTGCCGGGTTTTTCAACTTGGCGAAACTTACGCTTTGGCTTTTGTTCTTTGCCGTGTGTGTCAGATATTTGTGACGCAACCGCTTGCAATTGTTCTTTTAAACTCGCGTTACTCATTCTAATTAAAACTCCTACCTCTCAAACACTATCGTGAGAACTATGATTCTGGTACTTTAATAACTTATGGTTATTAAATCAACACAAACACGCTTTTTTCTGCCCCCATTAGTAGACTTTTCAAGTAAATCGATGTTAAATTTTAACATCTTAATCTTTACCGTCTCAGAGGATACTGAATATGCCACGAATTAAAACCGCCAAGCGCCCTATTAAAAGAAAGACTGTGCAATCAAAAAACAATACATTGGCGTTCCTACAAGAAATAGAACAAGATTTTCTGCAAGTACCCGCAACCTTAGCGGCTCAGTTGAATAAAGAAATCAGTGTCCTGAAAGTCAAAGAAAGCAAGTTGAAAAATGCTGTTAACAAAATAAAAGCCCAAGTGAAAACCTCTGAAGCGCGTCTCAAAGTTGCTAGCAAGGGAAAGACGTCATCTGACAAAAAACGTTTAACAGCGATGAAGAAAACACATCAGGATATCTTAAAAACACATTCTGCAACGGACAAAGAATTACAAGAACTTGCAAAATTACTTGATTCAACTGCTAATAAACAAGCCAAGTTCACTGCGATTAGCAAACAGTTAAATCAATTTGAAAAAGAATGGGCAAAAAAAATTAAGGGTTATAAAAGTCCTATTCCACAAAAA
>CAYUYG010000035.1:0-10184 GCA_964449125.1 uncultured Coxiellaceae bacterium
TGCCGGAGTAAAAACATGAAATACGTGATGTGCTTATTGTTAATGTTGCTGACCAGTTGTTCGCATTTTTCACAATCAATGTTCTCATCCAACAAAGATAAAACGCATTTATCTGCACGATCGATTCCACCTTTAAAAGTCCCACCTGGAATTGCAAATAGTGCATTTCATGAAACCTATCCTGTTCCACAACGCAGATATTCTTGGGCAGAAGAAGATGTGAGTGTGAGTCCGCCGGGGTTGTAGACATGTCTGAAGCCGCAATAATACTCAAAAAATCAACCAATCAGGATTTTGAAAGTATTTGGGAAATATTTCATCGTGTAGTCGCGACAGGCGATACTTATGCTTATTCTCCTGACACCACCAAGGAAGATGCACATTTTTTCTGGATGCCGCCTCACAAAGAAACATATGTTGCGGTTATAAAAAATAAAATTGCCGGAACTTATTTCATCAAGCCAAATCAGCCTGGGCTTGGATCTCATGTCGCTAATGCGGCATATATGGTGCACCCACAACATCATGGTCAAGGCATAGGTTCTGCAATGGCTTTGCATTCATTTGAAGAAGCAAGAAAACTGGGTTTTAAAGCCATGCAATTTAATTTAGTAGTCAGCACGAATGAACCCGCTGTTAATTTATGGAAAAAAATGGGATTCAACATTATTGGAATCACTCCAAATGGTTTTAAACACGCATCCAAAGGATTTGTTGATACTTATATCATGTACAAAGATCTTTAAATCACACACTTCAAGGTGAAACATGCTAATCACATATGACGACTTTTCCAGGGTAGATATTCGATCTGGCACTGTTATTCGCGTTGAAGAATTTCCACGCACAAAAAAACCCGCTTATAAAGTATGGGTTGATTTTGGCTCTGATATTGGCGTCAAACAAACCTCGGCGCAGGTTGTTACGCATTATCAGCCTGAAGATCTGGTTGGCAGGTTGGTAGCGGGCTGCATTAATTTAGGAACTAAAAATATTGCTGGATTCACTTCGGAATTTTTGTTGCTGGGATTTCCTGATGCGAATGATGCAACATGTTTAATCACTGTTGATCCGAAAGTGCCTAATGGCAGTAAGTTATTTTAATTTTTTAGTGATGATGCTTAATCGTCACAATATTAATCGATGAGTTTTCTAGTACCTGCGCGTGCGGTACTCGCAATAACAAAACTGCTAGAAACTAAAATCAAATTCCGTATAATCCGGAAGTTCACTGGGAGAGGTACCGAAGCGGTCATAACGGCGCCGACTCGAAATCGGATGGGGAGTTTTGCTCCCACGTGGGTTCGAATCCCACCCTCTCCGTAAACAAAAAAACACTGCATTGCGGTGTTTTTTTGTTTAGAGAAGTGAGTAGACAGAACAACAGAGGGTTCGACAAAATCGTCGGGAACGATTTTGGTCGACCGCAGGTCGCCCCGAGCAAAGCGAGGGCGAGACGCATGGATGCGTCGAGCAATCCTACTGATTAAAACAAGGATGGCGCGAGTGTATCCACCTTTCATAAACATGGATGCGTCGAGCAATCCTATCGATTAAAACCAAAAATGGCGCGAGTGTATCCTATTCTTAGCAACCTTCCCCAAAGAATTGCTCAACATTCAAATGAGTTGTTTTAGACCGGATCCCCACAACGCTTCACGCGCAGGATGACAAAGAACAGGTAAACATTACAGAAAATCCCATCACCTTTCACGCGCCACATTGAGCGCTACTACCCAGCCCAACCTACGACACTTTTGTTATATAAGAGGCAGTAAAACGAGAAAATGTATCTGTAAAGATCCAAATCGAATGTGTTTGATTGAATTATGTACACGTTTAATATAAAATCTCATACTAACAAAGAGCTAACCGAGGAATGCAAGTGGAAGGTAGACATACAGTATTGGCCAAACCCCTTGATTTAATTGCGGTTGAAAATAGTCTGGCAATAACAATGTTGGCAGAAATTGCAGCTAATGGAAAAATTAAATCTACTTTGGATGAGATTTCCACTGCCCTTGTATCAACAGTGCTAGAACCCATCATTCATGCGGTGTCAGACGAAGGAATAGACTCGCTCACTCAAGCCCCATCTTTAATTCAAGAATTAGTTACTATCTTGGCAAAAAGATATTTTGCAGCAGAAAAACCGTTTGGTGCAGTATCCCCAGAATTCGCAACGCCTGAAGATATCACTAGCTCAGTTGGGAACATAAAAAGATTTTTAAATATAATAAAGAAAATTCTTAACAGTGCAATCGATATCAGCAGCATTGATGAAGCTCACACTTTCTTAGGATCTATGGCTTATTTAAATTGGTTTTACTGTGATTACCTAGACTATTTACACAGTAATGAATTTACTAATCTAAAAGATATGTTATGGCCTACCCCTGAGGAACTGGATGTTCGCATCACTCGAGTTGATCTAGGAGAAGCACCACAATTAGCCATATCAGCTGGCATAGGCACCGTTTTTGGTAAGGATTTGGCATTGGAAAGTCAAAAAATAGGGGTGGTTGCAGGAAAATCTCTTTGGGGTGGACTTAGCATGGAAAAACGTTTTGAATTATTAACCAAGCGCTTTGATGCCGCCTTAGAAAAGTATAAAGAATTTAAAGATAAAATGAGTGAGCTTAAAATACAAATATCTAATGCTGACCAAGAAAAATCTTTTGTGCTAATCGATAAGGAAAAATTAAAAAAACAATTGGAAGAATTTAAAAATGAGCTCAAGGCATTCAAGAAAAAAGAATATCAACCACTCTTACTCAAAATGCAATATTATAAAATGCCCCTCTTGAAAAATATGAGAGAGCCTCTATCAACTTATGCTAAATCATCAGAGACGACATTTCAAAAATTAGTAAAAATCGAAAAAGAAAAATCACTACCCTTACTGTCCAGTGTCTCAGGATCAACCGCCAGGGCATTGATTGCCTACACGGACATTGGTTGTTTTTCAAAAACAGACGGTCGCTTCGATCTCGATAAAGCTCAAATAGCTGCAAATTGTTTAATGGCTTTTTATATCCATGCTGGACATCACTCCTTTTCTGAGACAGCCGAAATTTATAATCGATTGTTAGATTTCATAGCAATTGAACATCCTGAACAATTGCCGCTAAATGTTATTTCTAATTCACCAACGACATCCTATATGGATTCCGTTGATATCGTAGAAAGAAAAATACCTTACTATGCAATAGGTGATTATCGGTCGTTTTTTCATTACTCTTATGCAGAAGATGTCACCCGCAAGTGTTATACTGGCTCAATTACGAAATGCATATAGTTTGCTAACGGCGAAAGAAATCACGAAATAGCGCTTTAAATAAATCTAGTGATAGACTCATGCCGCAAAAGAACATCCACCCATTACCCATGGTAAAAGAGAAAAAAATGAACGGCAGAAAAAATAAAAAACCTGACCATCCCGTTACACCAGTGACTGACATTGATATTGATTTTATAGATGGATATTATTTCTCATCTCAAGCAAAAATCGAGAAAGACAATACCGAGCCTACATCTTCCAAACGTAAACGTGAGGATGGTCATTCAAACAATAGTCAGGCAAAGATTTTACAAAAGCTCCCTACTGCAAAACGTCAAAAGACGGATAAGCCAACACCCACAGAACAATCCAGACCAGAACCACGTCCAACACTTGCTCGCGCAGCTAAAGATAGGGCGAAAACAGCAATATATTTAACCCCAATTCAATACGGTCATTTTAAAACGCCTGTTGCGGAACCTGTGAGTCATTCCACGGTCACACTGAACACGCCTCGTAAAGCAACCTCATAACTTCCACCAACATGATGCCTTCATCTGAAGGCACCATGGGAACTTTTTTATCCATGCTCGGGGCATCGGGTAAGTACGCCTTATACAATTTTCTCCCTGCTCTTTTAAAAAAATAAAAAACGACTAGAATGATGCGCTTGACCTACACAGAGGCTGTCCCATGGAAAAAATTGACCAGCTAATTCATGCTAAATGGATTATCACTTGCGAAGACAAGGCTATTTTAGATAATCACGCACTTGCACTAAAAGACGGGAAAATTCATGACATTTTGCCCAGCAAAACCGCAAAGGAAAAATACGAAGCTGCGACTGAACAACATTATACTTCGCATGCCATCACGCCGGGATTAATTAATAGCCATACTCACATTGCCATGAATTTATTTCGCGGTCTTGCTGATGATATGGAGCTGATGGAATGGCTAACCACTTATATTTGGCCTGCGGAAGGCAAATGGGTCAATCATGAATTTGTCTATGATGCTTCATTGCTGGCCATGGCTGAAATGATTCGCTGTGGTACCACCTGTTTTAATGATATGTATTTTTTCATGGATGCTACAGCCAAAGCTGCAGAATTGGCAGGCATTCGCGCTCACATTGGCATGACGGTGATGGACGTGCCAACCGCTTGGGCGAAAACCACCGATGAGTACTTCGCTAAAGCGCTCGAGTTTTATCAGCAGTACAAACACAATGCGTATGTGACCCCCACACTCGCACCGCATTCAACTTATACCTTATCGAAAGAAAGTTTGATCAAAGTAAAAGAATTAGCCGATGAGTATAAATTAAAGATTAATATTCATTTACAAGAAGCCGCCTCCGAAATTCCGCAGACCATGGAAAAATATAACTGTCGTCCGCTGAAATTATTAGATGATATAGGCATGGTGTCGCCACAGTTAATTGCCATTCATATGACACAGTTGGATGAATCTGATTTTAAAATTCTGCAAGCAAAACGTCCCAATATCGTTCATTGTCCTGAATCCAACATGAAACTAGCCAGTGGTGCCTGCCAAGTTGAGCATCTGACTAAATTAGGTATTAATGTCGCATTGGGTACCGATGGCGCTGCGAGTAATAATGATCTCGACATGTTGAGCGAAATGCGCTCCGCCGCCTTCCTTGCCAAATTAACCGCCAAGGATCCCAAAGCCATCCCGGCTGATCAAGCCTTAAAAATGGCAACACTGCATGGCGCAAAAGCCTTGGGCATTGATCATTACACCGGCTCACTCAGCAAGGGTAAAGCAGCTGACTTTATTGCAATCGATCTCGAGCAGGTTGAAACTCAACCACTTTACCACCCCGTTTCGGCGCTGGTATATGCCGCTTCAAGACAACAAGTCACGGATGTTTGGGTGGCGGGCAAACAGTTATTAAAAAACCGACAACTCTTAACACTCGATGAAAAAGAATTGCTGCAAAAGACCCAAAATTGGCGCACAAAGATTAAAAATTAGGTATAATCGCGGCCGAAAACCATCATTTAATGCTTTTATAAAGTCATATAAGTGATTGATATGAAAGTTAAAGCTTGAGGAATAACTATGACCACCGAAAGAACATTATCAATAATTAAACCTGATGCAGTAGCAAAGCATGCCATTGGCCAAATCATTAGCCGTTTTGAAAAAGGCGGATTACGTATCGTCGCTGCCAAAATGATGCATTTGAGCAAAGCGCAAGCTGAGCAGTTTTACGGCGTTCACAAAGACCGTCCGTTTTTTGCTGGATTAGTGGGCTTCATGAGCTCAGGTCCTGTGCTCGTGCAAGTACTCGAAGGTGACAACGCGATTGCACGCAACCGCGAAATCATGGGCGCCACCAATCCAAAAGATGCAGCCCCGGGAACCATTGCGCCTGATTTGCTGCCTCAATCCACCACAATGCTTGAAATGGTTCTGATGCCGTTGAAACCGCACCACAAGGAATTGCTTTCTTCTTTAAAACTTAAGGAATTATTTTCTTCGTTAAAGAAAGCGAGCTCGCCTAATGTTATCCCCGCAGTCGCAAGTCAGCGCCAAAATTAATTTACTCGGCCTCGATACCAAGGCGCTGCGGGATTACTTTATTAGCATTAATGAAAAACCTTATCGCGCGGAACAAATTCTGAAATGGATCCATTTTAACGGGATCACTGATTTCAATGCGATGACAAACATCAGCAAAGATTTGCGTCAGAAATTAACTGAATTATGTGTATTAACGACTCCCGAAATTATTTATGAGAAAGCAGCTGCTGACGGCACCTACAAATGGCTGCTACGTCTGGCAGATGGCAATTGTATTGAAACTGTTTTTATTCCTGAAAAAACGCGTGGCACCTTATGCATCTCTTCGCAAGTCGGCTGTATTTTAAACTGCGATTTTTGCTCAACAGGCAAACAAGGATTCAACCGCAATCTAACGACGGCTGAAATCATCAGCCAGCTATGGATTGCCGTGCGCAAATTATCTAAACAAAATGGTTTGCACGATCATACAGTGACTAATGTCGTCATGATGGGCATGGGCGAACCTCTATTAAATTTTGACAATGTTGGGCCCGCACTTCATATCATGCTAAATGATTTTGCTTACGGTTTATCAAAACGCCGCGTCACCGTTAGCACGGCAGGCGTCGTACCAGCCATGTATCAATTACGTGCAGTGACTGATGTCGCATTAGCTGTTTCCTTGCACGCCCCCAATGATGAATTGCGTAATAAAATTGTGCCGCTCAATAAAAAATACCCGCTAAAGGAATTAATGGCGGTATGCAGAGAATATTTTAAAGATGATAAAAGACGCTCCATCACTATGGAATATGTCATGCTGGCTGGCGTTAACGATACCCCTGCCCATGCAAAGCAGCTGGTCAAATTGCTTGAGGGTATTCGGGTTAAAATGAATTTAATCCCTTTCAACCCGTTCCCTATGACGGATTATCAGCGTTCAGACATGCCCACCATCGACCGTTTCAAAGACATTCTGATGCAAGCCGGTTTAAACACCACCGTAAGACGGACCCGTGGCGATGATATTGATGCCGCCTGTGGCCAATTAGTTGGTCAGGTTAAAGATCGGACACGTCGTAATGAGCGATATTTACGCTCAAAGCAGAAAGTCGTTGGCGAGGACAGCTGATCGTCATATCATTTATAAGACAGTGCTTCGATTTTACACTTGTGCAAGATCGCGCATCGACAAAAACCGTACACTCACAACTAAGGACAGTGTTGTAGTATGACAAACGAAACCCAACAAACTAACACGACAGATTCAAAGCAGCCCCTTCCTTTTGGGGGACGCCTAAAAACTGCCCGTGAAGCACTTGGCCTGGATCGCAAGGATGCGGCGGCGCAACTACGACTTAACGAAAAAATCATCATCATGATGGAAAAAGAGCGGTATCCATCTGATTTACCGGTGACTTTCATTCGGGGCTATATTCGAGCCTATGGCAAGCTATTACAAATTCCCGAATATGAGATTAAAAAAGCCATCGAACCCATCAAACCGAAACAAACTCAGCACGAGCCCCTGATTCCACTCAAGCAGTCCTCAGCCAGTACCGGCTATTTCATGCAGTTTTTTACTTACTTGGTGATGTTCACACTGCTCGGACTGGTCGGCATGTGGTGGTATACGCACCCTACCCTGAATAATTTGACGGCTGAAAACCAGGCCACCCCTACCGCCTTAACACCTGAGCAAGCAGCACCACCCGTACCCACAATGAGCGAACCGGCGTCTACTCCTTCACCGACCATGGCAACCAATAATGTTGCTCAACCGCCTGAAATGCCAGCTACGCCTCCTGCGGCCATACCGACACCCAGCTTGCCCGGCGTCGATAACTCTGCTGCAGCGACACCATCGCACGCAGCGCAGCCTATCGAACCCGACAAAACACCCGCTTATATGAGAAAAACTGAAGTCAGCGCAACAGCGCAAGCGGATGACGCTGAAGCAGATGATGAAGCCGATAATGCAGAACCGAATCGAACTGGCGGCGATAACAATAACGAACCTAGCACTGATAATGCTGAAGCAACTGATTAGAGGAGATTGGAGTGACCGATTTGATCCAAGCCGTGCGCGGCATGAACGATATTCTTCCGCCGGAAACAGCGCTTTGGCACCATGTCGAATGTGTGTTTCGTAAAGTTTTACACGGCCATGGTTATCAAGAAATACGTACTCCGATCGTAGAAAAAACTGAACTGTTCAAACGCTCAATTGGCGAAGTGACAGATATAGTCGAAAAGGAAATGTACACCTTTATCGATCGCAATGAAGAAAGTTTGACATTGCGTCCGGAAGGAACCGCTGGTTGTGTACGAGCAGGCATTGAACATGGACTGCTTTATAACCAAATCCAGCGCTTGTGGTACATGGGCCCTTATTTTCGTCATGAACGGCCGCAGAAAGGCCGTTACCGCCAATTTCATCAATGCGCAGCAGAAGTATTTGGTCTCACTGGACCTGATATTGATGCTGAACTCATTCTGATGTCCGCTGCTATTCTCGATAAATTAGGTATACGACCTTTTACTACCCTGCAGCTCAATTCACTTGGCACGCCCGAAGCACGATTACAATATCGCAAGCTACTCATTGCATATCTGCACAAACACAAAAACCAACTCGACGAAGACAGCCTGCGCCGATTAGATAAAAATCCGTTGCGCATTCTTGACTCAAAGAATCCAGCGCTAAAAAGCCTTATCGACAATGCCCCAAAATTACTGGACCATTTAGATCCCGAATCCCTGGCGCATTTTGAAAAATTGCAGGATTACTTGGCTCACGCTGGTGTTGCTTTCGAAATCAACCCCCATCTCGTTCGCGGCCTTGATTATTATACTAAGACCGTATTTGAATGGGTGACAACCCACCTGGGCGCGCAAGGCACCGTTTGTGCTGGCGGTCGTTATGACGGCCTCGTTCAACAACTTGGCGGTAAGCCAACTCCAGCGCTGGGCTTTGCTTTCGGCATGGAACGCACCTTGCTACTGGTTCAGCAAACGGACCATAACCATACAGCCGAATCAGAATTACATGGCTACCTGGTCACCGATGGTGAGGATTCTTTTGCGTCCGGCCTAAAATTAGCCAATTACTTGCGTACTAAAGTACCAGGTTTGAAGTTAATCATGCACTGTGGTGGCGGTAGCGTAAAAAACCAATTTAAAAAAGCTGACAAAAGCGGAGCGCTGTTCGCCATTATCGTTGGGGAACATGAAATTAAAACCCGCTCAGTTACCCTTAAAAACCTGCGCGAAGATATTCCGCAACAAACCCTTTACCAGGACGAATTAGCAGAGTATTTAAAGTTGAAACTTTCAAAAAAATGATGATTCCCTCTGGTAAAGAAATCTGTTTTAATACTGAGCCCAGCGGTACGATGTTTTCGAGGATTGTCCTTTGACAGAATATTTAACTGAACAAGAACAGATAGAGATACTTAAAAGCTGGATTAAACAGTACAGCGTTGTCATCCTGGCAGGCGTCGTTCTCGCCATCGTTGCGATCACGGGCTGGCGGTACTGGCAGCAGCGAGAAACCCGAATTTTAAGTCATGCTTCCGCCGTTTATGATGAAATGCTGACGAATCGTGCGCAAAATGATCCTGCTTCTACCTATGTCCAAGCAAAAAAACTTTTTACGCATTATCCACAAACTACTTACGGTAAAATGGCTGCTTTCATGCTGGCTCGTGCAGAAATTACCAAACGCAATTATCCAGAAGCAGAAAAATACTTACGCTGGATATTAGATCACAGTAATCTTCCCTCTTTCCGCCAAATTGCCAAATTACGTCTTGCACGTTTGCAAATTGCCGGTGAAAAACCACAAGCTGCACTGGAAACACTTGCCAGTATTGAAGATAAAAACTTCAATGGTTTAACGGAAGAAGTGAGAGGCGACGCTTATTTAGCCATGAATAAACCGGCAAAAGCACGTGAAGCATACAAACAAGCCTTAACTGATTTACCTAATGCCGAAACGATTCGTCCTTTGCTACAAATGAAATACGATAATCTTGCCTAAACGAGTGACCGATGAAATCAAATAATATTCTTATACTATTTTTGTTAAGCCTTTTTTTAACAGGCTGCAACGGACTTTTTGACAAAGACAATACCCCGACGCCAACTCCTTTGACTAAATTTACTCCTGAAATCAAACCACATCTATTGTGGTCAGTGAGAACAGGAGATGCGGTTGATGAGTATTTAAAATTAAATCCAGCTAGTAATACAAATGCGATTTTTATCACCAGCACAAATGGCACCGTGACTTCAATCAACAAAGTCAATGGAAATAGAAATTGGCAAATAAGTGTCGGTCAATCCATCAGTGCCGGCCCTGGCG
>CAYUYG010000036.1:0-10150 GCA_964449125.1 uncultured Coxiellaceae bacterium
ACTGGGGAATGCTGCCCTCGCCATCTATATTTGTAAACTATTGCCAGATGTGTTGATTCGTGGCTTCTTTCACTGGATATTAATGTCGCTTTACCGTGTCAATGTGAAGGGATTGGAAAACTATGAACGAGCTGGCGAACGCGTCGTCATTGTCGCCAATCACACTTCTTTTATTGATGCCATTTTGCTCGCCACCTTTTTACCCGATAAATTGACATTCGCCGTCAACACTGTCACAGCCAAAAAATGGTGGATTAAACTTTTCCTGCGCATGGTCGACGCTTACTCCATTGATCCGACCAATCCCATGGCGATTAAGTCCCTCATCGAGTTTGTGCAGCAAAATAAACGCTGCGTTATTTTTCCGGAAGGACGTCTCACCACCACTGGCGCTCTGATGAAGATTTATGAAGGGCCTGGTTTAATAGCAGATAAATCTGGCGCGAAATTATTACCAATACGCATACAGGGTGCCCAATTCACCCCTTTTTCGCGCCTAAAAGGCAAGCTACGCACGCGCTGGATGCCAACGATTACGCTCACTATTTTTCCACCGCAAACCATGGATGTGCCGCCTGAAGTCAAAGGCAGAAAACGCCGCCAATTAATTGGCATGGAATTATATGACTTAATGACCAATGTTATTTTTGCGAGCAGTGAATATAAAAACACCTTATTTGCCGCCTTGCTCGAGGCTGCTGCGCTCCATGGCATGCGCCACGAAATTGTCGAAGACATTGAACGCGAGCCACTCAATTATAAAAAATTTATTACTCGTTCGTTTATTCTCGGCGATTTAATCGCCAAAAAAACACAGCCTAATGAAGTGATTGGGATACTATTACCGAACACCAATTCCAGCATCATTACCTTTTTTGGTTTGCAAATTTTTGCACGGGTACCCGCTATGTTGAATTATTCAACTGGCGCGCAAAATGTCGTTCTGGCCTGTCAAACAGCCCAAATTAAAACGGTATATACATCGCAAAAATTTGTGCGTTTGGCAAAACTGGACGCCATGATACTGGCGTTGCAAGCGACGGGCATCAATATTGTTTATCTGGAAAACCTGCGTTCCGCCGTCGGCTTTTTCCAGAAGTTAAAAGGGGTATTGCGTGCACAAATGCCGCGCCTCGCTTACAACCTGATTTGTTCGAAGAAAGCGTTGAAACCCTTTATCAATCTCGATGCCAGTGCTGTCATTTTATTTACGTCCGGCTCTGAAGGAACACCTAAAGGCGTTGTTTTATCGCATCGTAATATCCAGGCGAATTGCTTTCAATTAAAAGCTTGTATTGATTTTACAGCAAACGATATTGTCTTTAATGCCTTGCCAATTTTTCATTCATTCGGATTAACGGGTGGCTCATTATTGCCGTTGCTAGCGGGTGTAAAAGTATTTTTCTACCCCTCACCCTTACACTATCGCATCATTCCTGAACTTTCTTACGATACGAATGCCACTATTTTATTTGGCACCGATACCTTCTTGGCTAATTATGCTAAATATGCTCATCCTTACGATTTTTATAGCATACGTTATGTGTTTGCTGGCGCTGAAAAACTGCGCGAAGAAACACGGACCATCTGGTCACAAAAATTTGGTATTCGTATTTTTGAAGGCTATGGCACGACTGAAACCGCTCCGGTTATCGCCGCTAATACACCGCTACAGCATAAAGTCGGTACCGTGGGACGTATTATGCCGGGCATGCATTACAATTTGAATCCTGTACCGGGCATTACTGAGGGCGGTGTACTCGTCGTCGCCGGTGCCAACATCATGAAAGGTTATTTGCTTGCCGAACAACCCGGCGTCATTGTGCCGCCTCCGCAAGGTTGGTACGACACGGGGGATATAGTTGAAATTGATGATGCCGGTTTCGTCACGATCAAAGGTCGTGTAAAACGGTTCGCTAAAATTGCGGGCGAGATGATTTCTCTCACGATGGTCGAACAATATATTTATAAAATATGGCCTGATTTCCAGCATGCAGCGCTGACTTTGCCTGATGCCAAAAAAGGCGAGCAAATTATCTTGTTAACGACCGCTCACCATGCAACGCGCGAAACCATTGTGAGTTATGCGAAAACCCAGCATATTGGTGAAATCGCCATCCCCAAACGAGTATTCGTTATCGATACCATGCCGCTGTTGGGAACCGGTAAAATAGATTATCCTGCCGCGAAAGACTATCTTTTATCACTCAATTTGCAATCTGAAGAAGTGGAAGAAGAAGAGTTAGAAGACGAATAAGCGTATACAAACTTTTGCCTGTCACCCCATGCGGGGTGACAGCAGTGAAAGACCCTACTCTACTTCCAGTGTTTGTACGTCCCAAAATACAATATGTTCTGAACGTACGAGTGTGCCAAGATAAGTCAGTGCTTCTTTGACTTTCGCAGGGTAATCAAAAAATTCGAGGGTCAACGGTAAATTAAGAGATAAATCCATACAATTGGAATTGTGCTCGCCTGATTCGCCATAGCCACTCACCGCACGAAAAACACTAACCCCACGCACTTTCGCTTCATTATGTAAGTAATCCATCATGGGTTTTACCAATTTGGCAGATTCAGTAATATAGATACGCACCATGGTTACCGTAATTGATTTCAAAGTTGCCTCCCTAGCAAAACGCCCATCCAAGTTAACAATAAACAGACCGTCACACTTAAAAAAATATTGAGTATGGCTCGATTGATTGCACCACTTTCAAGTAGGTTCATTGTTTCCATAGAAAATGAGGAGAAAGTGGTAAATCCGCCAAGAAATCCAACAATTAATAACGCGCGTAACTGATCTGCCAAGCCACTCACATTATCCAACAAAACAACAAAGATCACGCCAATTAAAAATGAACCGACCGCATTGACACAAAATGTTCCGTAAGGAAAATCACTGCCGAACAGTTTATAAACGCCGGTTGAAACCACATACCGGAAAATGCTGCCGATGCCGCCACCTATCCCAATGAGCAATATCTTTTCCATTTCAGCCTCACTAACCATTCGGTTTATTTTAGCACAACTTTTATTTTTGTGGGGCAATCCAATGTTGGACCACTCCCGCAAAAAAACGCGGGCTTAGCCCAACCTACAGTAAAACTCTTTTTTCTACTTCGAGAGCGGTGTCAAAACTAATCACAAAAAATTTAACTTTGAAATTAGGTTGTGCTTTCGGTACGCTAGCAAAGCTAGCTTACCTAAAAGGAATTAAACATGTCGCAAACTCGCACAGTGACTATTGAAGAACTCGAACCCGCTCCTAAAAAGAAAAAATCTTCTTTTGGTTTTTTTCATCGCAAAAAAACAGCATCCGGTTCGCCAGGACCGACACCACCCAGCGGCGCTCGTACAATTCATGAGGATAAAGAAAAATCAGGCTGTTTTTGTTTCAGGCGCCCCCGTTAGGAAATGAACATGAACATTAAAATTCGCAAAGCTCTTCCCGAAGATATACCTAATATTGTGCGCTTATTGGCAGAAGATGATTTGGGTGCAAAACGTGAGAAATTTATTGATCCATTGCCGCCAGAATATTATGCAGCCTTTGATGCAATCAATACGGATACGAATAGCCATTTGATGGTTGCCGAATTAAATGAGCGCATTGTCGGCACCTTGCAGCTAACTTTTATTACTTATTTAACCTATTGCGGGGGCAAGCGCGGGTTAATCGAAGGTGTGCGCACCGACCAAGCTTTGCGCGGTCACGGTATAGGCAAAGAGATGGTCGAATGGGCTATCGAAAAATCTAAAGCCATGGGTTGTCACCTCGTCCAATTAACGACGGATAAAAAACGCCCGGATGCATTACGATTTTATGAAAAACTTGGTTTCATTGCTTCGCATGAAGGTTTAAAGCTGCACCTAAACGTGACATGATTGCCAACACGAGTGGGACTCTGAATCGTGCAAACGTAGGTTGGGCTAAGTGTACGAAGAGAAAATAGCTGTTATTCTTCCCCGAAAGGGAAAGGCGATAAAGTTGAGAGTAGCTTGGGCTGCTCCCGAAAAACACGGACTTGGTCCAACTACAATAAAGCTCTTTTTCCTGATGCATTACAAGCGGTTCATGCGGGAGTTAGCCGGAGATAGTCTTGCAAATAGGCTCTTACTCTATTTGATTGGCCTGATTGCTCAAACCAAGGAGAAGGAGAACTGACCATTAAACGGACATAGCCGAGCGCTGCATACACCGGCCATATTTTTTTCGCGATTTCAATTGCCTGCAAATCAGCGTCACCAAAACACGCCTGCTGAATTATTCTAAAGTCCCCATCTTTTAGAGTGGGAGAAAAAAACATTTTCACTTTTCTTAAAAACATCAAGAGCGAAAAAAAGGGATGCGTAACAACGGTTTCACCCCAGTCAATGATGGTTAATTTTTTATTATCCGGATTAATAAGAATATTGCCGACATGGAAATCGCAATGATCCAGTGTTTCCAATATTTGATACAAGGATAATTGTTCGCATAAAGCAGAAAACACCGTAGCAGATTGCTGCAGTCTTATTAATTCATCACTCGTGACGCCGCACGCTGTCAGCACATCCGTTTGCAGGATGAGATTTCTATACTGTGCTGGCAATTTTTCCAATCGCCAGTCAGGCACCCCAGCATTCAAAAATGTATGTACATTATTAATTGCAGCAGACTGGATGTCGCGATAGCAGTGGACTGCCTCAAGCAGTATAGCGGGCTGAAAATTATTAGTTAGATATGGACGCAAGGGCGTACCTGCATCCTGCATCAAGAAACAATCCAATTGCGGATTGCTTTCTAGAATGATCGGAATACTGTTTGTGTACTGTCGCAAAATATTGATTATCACCGACTCTACTGCTAGTGAGCGCGGCATTTTTTTTAAATAAATAAAACCTTCAGAAGTTGAAAAACGGTACACGCAAGACCAAGGCGTGGCATGGATTTCCTGTGGGAAACCCTCCACTTTGATGCCCTGCAAAACCAAATAATCCAAGGCCCATCGGGTCGCGTTGGCTAATTCATCCGTCATCCTGAGATTATACCATCAAGCCTTTCCAATGCGATTTCATCTAAATAAATCGCCATTGTACTGATAAATTATTTGATAATTAGCGTTCTTAAGCTAAAATAAGGCACAAAATAAAGTCAAAACAATAGTACGAAGGGTAGTGGTTGCTAACATCTTGAAATAATAAGATTTTTTCATAATCAGCGCTTCTATCCATTTTCAAAAACGTATTCGAACTGAAACAGAAAACAATAAAAAGCGACAAAGTCGACACATAACGAGGACAGCACCGCGATGATGAAAGTCAGACATATTCTTTTGCTCGTGCTTTATGCAAGTACGACGTTGTTATTGAGCGGTTGCAAATTTGCCATACTTGATCCGAAAGGCATCATTGCAACGGACGAAAAAAACATCATGATCACGGCAACCGTGTTGATGTTATTAGTGGTCGTACCGGTGATCGTTCTATCATTCGCTTTTGCTTGGCGTTACCGCGAAGGCAACCGAAAAGCGGTGTACTCGCCTAACTGGTCACACAGCACCCTGCTTGAAATCATTTGTTGGTCAGTACCCTGCCTTATTATTTTCACCTTAGGCGTCATCACCTGGACCAGTACCCATCGGCTCGATCCTTATAAACCCATTGTTGTTAAAGGGGTTAAACCACTTACTATTCAAGCCATCTCATTAGAATGGAAATGGTTATTTATCTATCCCGATCAAGATATCGCTACTATCAATTTTGTTCAAATTCCAAAAGGTGTACCCGTTGAATTTTTGGTTAGCGCGGAAGGCCCAATGAATTCGTTCCAAGTACCGCAATTGGCAGGCCAAATTTATGCGATGGCAGGCATGCAAACTAAATTACACCTCATTACCAATGAAGAAGGTGATTACCAAGGTATTTCAGCGAACTTTACTGGCGAAGGTTTTTCGGAAATGCAATTTACAGTACGTTGCAGCACACAAAAAGAATTTGCTAAGTGGGTGCAATCTGCAAAACACGCGCCCGAAAAATTAACGATGGCAGCGTATAACGGGCTCATTACACCAAGCACAAAACAGCCTGTTAAATATTACTCATCTGCAAATAAAGATATTTTCGAAACCGTTGTCATGAAAAGCATGATGCCTATGCCAATGCCAACAGATGAAACGGAAGTTGCCGTCAAGCGACCAGCCGTCATTTTAAAAGAAGTGGGGTAACCGACATGCTTGAAAAATTAATTTTTGGAAATTTAACCCTGCAGGCGATCCCCTATACCAACCCAATTATTATGGGCGCAGCAGGTTTTATGGCCTTGATTGGTTTGGCCGTTGTCGGATCGCTATTCTATTTCAAAAAATGGCGATGGCTTTGGACCGATTGGATCACCACCGTTGACCATAAAAAAATTGGCGTGATGTATATTATTCTTGCATTAGTGATGTTACTACGCGGTCTCGCGGATGCCGTCATGATGCGCTTACAGCAAGCCATGGCGGTTGGTGATTCTATGGGTTATTTACCGCCCGAACATTACGACCAAATCTTCACCGCGCACGGCGTCATCATGATTTTCTTCATGGCCATGCCCTTTATGTTTGGCTTAATCAATATTGTTCTACCCTTACAAATTGGCGCACGCGATGTTGCTTTTCCCTTCTTGAACTCATTAAGTTTCTGGCTTTCAGTCGTTGGTGCATTGCTCGTCAATGTCTCACTGGTTATCGGTGACTTTGCAGCAACAGGCTGGCTTGCTTATCCACCCCTCTCCGAATTAGCTTATAGTCCTGGCGTCGGTGTGGACTACTACATCTGGGCATTACAAATTTCAGGTGTCGGTACGTTGCTATCCGGTATTAATTTCGTTGTCACCGTTTTGAAAATGCGCTGTCCTGGCATGACGATGATGCGGATGCCGATTTTTACCTGGACCGCCTTCTGCTCGATGATTCTTGTTATCCTGGCGTTTCCGGTTTTAACGGTTACCTTAGGGATGCTATTCCTCGATCGTTCATTTGGTATGCACTTCTTCACCGCTGATATGGGCGGTAATGCGATGATGTATATCAATATGATCTGGATTTGGGGACATCCGGAAGTTTATATTCTGATCTTGCCAGCATTTGGTATTTTCTCAGAAGTGGTCGCCACTTTTTCTAAAAAATATTTATTTGGTTACACCACGATGGTGTGGGCAACAGCATGCATCACTGTGCTGGCGTTTAGCGTGTGGCTGCATCACTTTTTCACGATGGGCGCGGGCGCGGATGTGAATGCATTCTTTGGTATTGCGACAATGATTATCTCCGTACCCACTGGCGTAAAAGTCTTTAACTGGTTATTCACCATGTATCGCGGCCGTATCCGTTTTACGACACCGATGTTATGGACCATGGGCTTTATGAGTACATTTGCGATTGGCGGTATGACTGGTGTATTAATGGCATTACCTCCTGTTGATTTCCAAGTTCACAATAGCTTATTTCTCATCGCACACTTTCATAATGTCATTATCGGTGGGGTCGTATTTGGTTATCTTGCGGGTTTCACCTATTGGTTCCCGAAAGCATTTGGTTTTAAGCTGAATGAAAAACTCGGTAAATGGGCATTCTGGTGCTGGATCATTGGTTTTTACACCGCTTTTATGCCGCTTTATGCCCTGGGTCTCATGGGCATGACACGCCGTTTAAATCATTACGCAACTTCTACTGGTTGGCATCCGTTCTTAGTCGTTGCCGCTATCGGTGCATTCATCATTGTCTGTGGTGTGATGTTTCAAGTTTTACAATTGATCTATAGCATCAAACATCGCGAAGCATTGAAAGACACCACCGGCGATCCTTGGGATGGCAGAACACTGGAATGGTCTATTCCCTCCCCTGCACCTTTTTATAATTTTGCAGTCACTCCGGTTGTCAGTGGTAGAGATGCGTTTTGGGAAGCTAAGCAGCAACAATTAGTGGATCAGACTACCGTTTCCCCACAATATACCGATATTCACATGCCCAGAAATACGGGCATTGGTTTTATCATTGCCATGTTCAGTTTTATTTTTGGTTTCGCGATTATTTGGCACATCTTATGGCTCGCAGCATTTGGGGTGATTGGCATGATCGCCACCTTCATCGCGCGTTCATTTAATCTTCACACCGACTACTACTTAAAAGCAGCCGACATTACTGCATGGGAAACACGCTAATGACAGACAATCACATGACACACACGCTGGAACACGCGCATCATCATGATGCCGATGGCATGGATATCTTTGGTTTCTGGCTTTACATTTTAAGCGACTGTATTTTATTCGGGATTATTTTTGCTGTGTATGCCGTATTATATACCAGCACATTTGGCGGTCCCTCGCTCAAGGAGTTGATTGACTTACCTTATGTATTAGGCGAAACCATGGTCTTGCTGGTTAGCAGCTTTACTTACGGCCTTGCCATTCTCGCATTGTATAAAAATAAATTGAAAAGCACCGTCTTCTGGCTAGTCATTACCTTTTTATTTGGCTTGTCATTCGTAGGCCTTGAAGTAAATGAATTTATCAATTTATATCGTGAAGGCCATACCTGGCAAAGCAGTGCTGCCATGTCTTCTTTCTTTACGTTGGTCGGCACTCACGGTTTGCACGTCTCGCTGGGATTGGTCTGGATGTTAGTGGCGATTGCGCAATTATGCGTATTTAAGATCACACCAGCAGTACGTCGTCGTTTAACTTACTTAGGTTTGTTCTGGACGTTTTTAGATATTGTCTGGATCTTCGTGTTTACCATCGTTTATTTAATGGGAGCCATCTAATGTCTCATCCACATGACACCAGCATGGAACACGGCGCCGGTAAAAAAACACTGGCCTCTTATATTGTCGGCTTTCTGTTATGCCTCATCCTCACATTCATCGCTTTTGGCCTGGTGAAGATGCATGTATTAGCTGATGTGTATCTTTATATTTCATTAGCCGCCCTCGCTATTATTCAGTTGTTCGTACAAACCATTTGCTTTCTGCGTTTAAATGCAAGCAAGGAAGGTCAGTGGAATTTACTGCCATTTTTATTTGTCATTTTAATCATTGCAGTGTTTGTGGGTGGTACGTTATGGATTATGTATAACTTGAATTACTACATGTACAACTAAAAAAAGGGACGGTGAACCGTCCCTTTTGATTGATTAGTAACTTGTTGGATTGGAATTTGTACTTGGAGCAGGCGCTGCAGCAGGAGCAGGCGTTTCAGGTGTAGTGTTAGGTGTCACTTTCTTGACATTGTATTCAACGCTTTTAACACCGGGGATGCTTTTAATGAGCGTCATGGCATTCTTCAATTGTTCCTGATTATCAATCGCACCTGTCAAATATACGACGCCATTTTGCGTTTCGACGCTAATATTTAACGCTGCGATATCTTTGTCACCAAATACTTTTTCTTTAATGAATAATCCTTTAATCCTTGCGGTAATATACATATCGGTAAAAGGTTGCTGGCTGTCCTTAACCTGTAAATTATCCGCTTTCACATCGTGCACACCAATAGTGGCTTGAGCAAGTTCAATCAAACTACTGGCTTGGCTATCAGAATCCACCATGCCGGAAAGTGTTACGACTCCACCGGTGGTTTGCACAGTCACATCTAACTTGGACAAGGTATCACTCTTTGCAATCTGCGACTTAATACTACTGTTAATCGTCGCATCATCGCTATCTGAAACAGGTTGATTAGCATCAGGACGAGCAACCGTTGCTTCAGAGGTGAGCGGATCAATTGTTGCAGTTTGAGCGTTAGCCTGTCCTATCAAACCAATGGTCATGGTTAATAAGCTAAATTTAATCAGATTAGTAAAATGCATGAAGAAGTCCTTTTTTGTCGGGATAAGAATTCACTGTGCCACGAATCTATCAGTCATGAATTCGCTGGGTCTCTTACTACGATACCAAAATTGCATACGTCAAGCTGGTGGGATATTTACGGAGATACATAGGGGTAATTACTTAAAATTGATCCTCTCAGAGAGATCCAGTAAGCTGTCACAGATTAAACATAGGAAAACTTATGCACCGATTAAAAAATAAAGTTGCTTTAATAACCGGCGGCACCCAATCAATTGGGTATGCAATTGGCGAATTATTTGCCCAACAAGGCGCGCACGTCATTATCTCGGGA
>CAYUYG010000037.1:0-10047 GCA_964449125.1 uncultured Coxiellaceae bacterium
CTCTTAAGCATCAAAATTTTGAACTAATTGACTTAGATAATTAAAAAATAATTAATAACGAGGCGCCGGTTGCGAGCAGGATCTAAGCAAGTCTGTATTAGCTTGCTGAAGAGAATTCGGCGTCTGATTTGGCTTTTCAAACCAAAAACTTCGCAACAATGAAGATTTCGTCACCCTCCCTGCAACATCTCTCCATGCAACATCTAATGATAATTTAAGTGACGCCAAATTTGATAAGTTAGAAGAACTCATTCAGACAGCAAATTATTCATACATGGACATGGCGCCCATGACGACCCGAATCATATTTACAATAACAAAAATGAAAAGCTACATTACCAGGATTTGGCAAAACGACTTGCTGAGCGTTTGCGAGATCCTCGCTTAAAAACACCTAGCCATCGATGCTTAATTATTGACTTAATCACCGCGGGAATAAAAAAACAAGAACAGTCCCAAGCATTGGGAGGCTTATTACAAAACATTATTCAATTAAACGAACCGATACAAATTATAAAGCAGCTAAAACAAGCTATGGCTGGAGAAATTTATCATCTGGTTTTGAAAGACCGCAGACAAATATTTTTTTAATCTATTTAGGCAAATTAATTGAAGAAGGCGAGGAAATCATCAGACTCTATCATGCAGGCAAAAAAATATTAGCAGCGGATCAATCTTGTTATCGTCATTTCGAAAGTGCGCAGTTAACAAAAACGATCCGGAATTTGCAAAAAAGAAATACAAACCGTAGGCTGAGCCTGAGCAAAGAGTGGCCCAATATTTTCCTTGCCTAAAAGTTTATTTACTTCTACATTATTTCCCCAATAATTAGTTTAAAAAACTGGGCTACTGCTTGTGAATAAATTTATCTGTTTAGCTTTTTTTTCCGCTTTGAGCATTTTTTCCACGGTAGGTTGCGCTAAAATTCAGCCCACCGGCGTATCCCAAGTCGCGCAATTAAAAGACTTCGATAAAAATCCTGCCGCAGTTAAAATGCTAATCAAGAATGCTTTGGCGCTCTCTGGCAAGCATTTAACTTATCGTTATAATTCCGCTGATCCGCGCAATGGCGGCCTGGATTGTTCAGGTACCATTTATTATTTAATGAACAAATTAAATGTGCATGACGTACCGCGACAGGCCAATGATATTTACAGTTGGGCATGGAAAAATGGTCGTCTCTACCCAGTCAACAGTAAACGATTAAACTCTTTTGAATTTGATAAATTAAAACCCGGCGATTTATTATTCTGGTCCGGCACTTATAATGTACAACGTGAACCACCCATTACCCATGTCATGATTTATCTGGGAAAAAATCGAAACGGCCAACCACTGATGTTTGGTGCAAGCGACGGTCGTGCGTTTAAAAAGAAAAAATGGGGTGTCACTGTATTTGACTTTAAAATGCCCGCTGCACAATCCAAGAGTCGCTTTGTTGGTTATAGCTGTATTCCAGAATTAACTTGCTCACGGCAGGCGTAGTAATTATTTATCGCGGGTCATCCTTCACTCGTTGCGAGTTGACCCGCATCGCTTAAAGATATCTTTTAATTTTTTCTCGAACTTCGACGAAATGCGACTCATCGGCATACTGTTGTCGTGGCCAAAAAAATCCACGTAAGCCGTCTTTTTTGTTTCTTGGAATAATATGGATATGTAAATGCGGGACACTTTGACTAACAATATTGTTTATCCCGATAAATGTTCCATCAGCTTGCATGCCACGCTCAACGCCTTTGCCAATTTTCTGCGCCAATTGGAACAGTGGGCCAATGGTTTCTGGCGGTACATCATATAAGGTTTCGCTATGTAGCTTGGGCACCACCAGCGTGTGCCCAAAAAAAACGGGGTGTTTATCGAGAAAGGCAATATGCCGTTCATCTTCAAAAATCGCATGATTTTTTTCTAAACCCTGCGCTATGCCACAAAATACACAGCTTGCATTCAATTTACTCGTCATGCGTCATGCTTTCCTTAGTATCACGAGATACCAGCATAACCTGTCTTTTCCGCAAACAAAATGCGAACCCAGCCAACGCTCTGATGGGATCAAAAAATACTCAGAAAGGGTGTTTATTGGTGCAATTTAAGTCAAAGTATTGTATATTCGGCATAAAATATACTAGCCAACGTGGGGAAAACCATGCAAAGAACTCCTGATCTTTCAATCAACAACCTAACTGAGGATCGCCCTCTTTTCCAGACAACCAGACGTCCTCACTCTCTGTCTTGCTTAAATACCCCCAGAAAATTGGCGCTTGCCATTGCAAATACCATTAATGCTGCCAGCCCTGCTATTGGTACATTAACCTTTATGCGCTTATTTCCCAATACCGCTCCTGTAGCAGCAGGTTACATCCTCGCTGCCAGCAATATAACGATGCTAATTGGTGCTGGAGTCAGTATTGCAGATATGACTGAAACTGAAAGGCTGCGACAATTACGCCTGCTCTGGAAATCCATCACCAACGGTTTCGGCGCCTACATGTTCTCATTCGAATCTTCAGTTGGCCTTTTCGTTTCCATCGCTCGATTAATGGGATATAGCGATGATGACATTAATAATGGCTTGGCCAATATCATCGCGTTTGCAGTCTTAACAACAACCAGTGTGGCACTGGGCTGCGTGCATGCTGGTGTTAAATATAAAAATGATCGCACTCGCAACCAAGTTGCAAAATATAAAAAAGAAAATCCTTTCGATGAATCAAGCTTACCGAAAGAATCCACTTCATTCCTCGTCTTCGAAAATGCAACCAATATTGTTGTCATTGGCGCTGCACTTCATACGCTTTGGATGAATATCGAAGCCTTAATAGAAGATGAAAATTTAAATTCATCCCCCGGTTATGAACTACCACGTTACCTTGTTCCGCTGGCAATAGGAGCAGTCACTTTTGTCATTAATTCATTATTTAAACATAAACCTGCTGCACTCATTAATGAATTTATCACTGATTTAAACAGTATCAATATAGCCATGCTTCTGGGGAGCCTGTTGAAGGCCGGAATGCCAGATGGCTATAAAATGAGTGAACAAGAACGTCTAATCTATATGTTGATGTGGCCATCATTGGTGGCTATTCCTTTACTGTATAAGCTTGGTGAGATATTTTTAAATCGCTGCAAACAAAACGCCTATGTCGCAATTAATGACCTTGAAGCAAACATTGGTGACGACTACTACCGAAACTCTTCAAACGAATCAGAAGCTGCTGAACAAGATGAAACCGTAGCTGATCGCCTTGATACTGAAGCAGTTATTGGTGATCATCACGATAGCGACTCTTCAGAGAAACATGACACTTCTGAATCGGATGATACCGAGGATGAAAAAGAAGATACCGTTTCTGCTCGTCCTGTTGCCAGGCAAGTGCCGCGAAATACTTTGTTTTTTATAGATGTAGATTCTCGCCAAACAGTTGCTGGTGACTTACACGTCGTTAAACGTTTTAATTAATCTTCAACAGAAAGGCGGCAAGACCACGCAGTCTTACCGCCGTTTTGTTAACCGCCAATACAAGTTAAACACACACCATCAACAAAAATAGCAACGTAATCACTTTTTGCAGAAGTAGGCAATACGACCTTACTTCCTGGCAATGACTTGATCTCAAAACTTAGCTGATTAGTTTTTGCGTGGTAAACAGGATTCATTAAAATAATGGGATAACTACTTTCACCTTTTTGTAATTGCATAGTTTTCACATTCAGCCTGACCGCTTCCATCACGGCGTTGGGAGCAGAATTTTTGAAAGCACCGGTTTTCCATTGTTGAATAAACTTTTGTATTGCAATTTGATTGCTTAAACGTTTAGGGCGATCAGAAAAATAAATAACTTTTGGATTAACACCACGCAAGCTTAACTCATACGTATCATGCTTATTGGGAATGGCGTGAAAACTTGCTTGTTGTGATAGCAGCACAAACAAAACTTCAGTATTTTTCTTCACTGGCGAAAGTTTTAGCAAGGAAGAATCAGCGCGTGCCACATTCATAACCGTGGCCAACATTAAAACGAAAGAAAATATAAATAAACGACCTGTTTGCTTCATGAACCTTTCCTCGTTATTTTTTTGTGTGTTTACCAGTCTAGCAATGCTTTTTACATGAAGAAAGTACTTTTCAAGGCCATACGCAGCCCATTGATTTTACTAAAAACAAAAACCGTGATAGGCGCCATGTCTTTAATAACTTGCTCTAGGCTCTATTTAATTCAGTTAAGAGCATTTTTTCAAAGCGCTTTTTATCAATGCTCATTACGACACGTATACTGTGGCCATTTTTAGTATCACGCATTGTCCTTCCAGCCTGCGTCTCAGGTGAAGTTACGACTTTTAATGGCTGTTGACTGAACCTAGCAATGGACGGATCACTGGCAATGACTGCTGCCAAAGGATCCCAAAAATAAAAATTATTGGTGCGAATCCAATGCAAATTACCCGTCAATAAAGCAAAAACATATTGAGTCGCCGCAGCCTCACGATTATTTTCCAGC
This sequence comes from uncultured Coxiellaceae bacterium, assembly GCA_964449125.1. Taxonomy (GTDB): domain Bacteria; phylum Pseudomonadota; class Gammaproteobacteria; order DSM-16500; family DSM-16500; genus Aquicella. Next base: position 4,503 of record CAYUYG010000037.1, read on the forward strand.
TTATTGTAAAAAGACAGTTTCAGCGGCACTTTATCCGTCACATCTAATGGTATCAGAGTAATGGGTACCTCTTGCTCAAGTACAAATTGCGCTGAAGCTGGATCGACGTAAATATTCCATTCTGCTACTTTATTCGGCGACTTCGGAATTAAACCGATAATATTCCCTGGCACAAACACGGCACCACCCATTACAAAAATCTCTTTAATCTGTTTTTTTATGCCCGGTGATTTTGAAAAAGCAGCCGCCAGATTAGTCAAGGGACCTAAAGATAAAATAGTCACCGGCTCAGGGGATTCATTAAGTACTTTGATTAATAAATCGACCGAAGATAATCTGCTTGCGTTGACCTGAGAATTTGGCAGCAAGAGATTAGTGCCAGATAAAGTCGCTTGCTGATGAGTCAGGAAACCTGGAAAACGATGCTGACCGGGAAGTAAAGCTTCGCCACCACAAGCCATGGGAATGGCTGGTTGCTGCATAAGCTGCGTCAAACCACGCATATTGCGTAAGGCTGGCGCACAAGGTACTTCGCCATTCCCTACGATAGTAATAGCCTCAATTTTTATGTCTGGGCACTGCAATAAGTAAAGAATAGCAATGGCATCATCACTGGCTGCATCAGTGTCAATGATAAAATGTTTGGTCGCAAAAACACTCTGACTGAAGATGAAAGACATCAGAATGGCGATTAAATAGCGCATGGAAAGTCCTGTGGTAGCTAAAAAATTCTGGGCAAGTATATCACTGCTCAATAATATTATTAGACTTTACTTTAGCCCCTGTTTAATGGGAAGACTGTAAACGTTAATAGAATTCTTTCCTGAATTTTGTTTGATAGAGTTCTGCCAAAAGGGTCCGCTTGAATGTCTCAGCCACAGCCGATGCCTTGATTCAAACTAAGGGCAATTATAAGAAAAAATTAATTTCGGCCCAACGCTAGTTGGGCTTGCCCGCTGGCTTGCGCTTACCAGACTTATTGTTTGCGTTTAGCGTGAAATAAAAAACGATGAGTGACAACATTGAGCCAGCCATTAAAGCTAAGGCCATAGGCGTTTGTGTGGCATGTGGCAACAAAGCAATCACCGCACTGAAAATTGCCCCACCCAATAATCGAGTGGAATAAAATATTGCACTCGCGATACCAGCAATTCGTGGGAATGGTTGAAACAAGCCAGCGGACGTATTGGGAAAAACGAGGCTGGCAGAAAAAGAAAGTAATATGGCAGGACCAGCAATGACGAGCGTATTTATATAACCCATTAACTTCAATGCCAACATGAGCGTACCGGAAAATAGCATACACATTAATCCTATTTGCAGCATGCGATTGATACCAAATCGAGGTACCAGCAAACTATTAACAAACGCGCCGACAGCAAAAGCACAACCCGTTATGGCATACACCCATCCGTATTGCACGGGGGTCAAACCAATCACAGTTTCCAGTAAAGCAGGTCCACCGGTAACCCACGCTAAAATGGCACCGTATGTCAACAAACTACAAGCCGTGTAACCTAAAAATAAAGGACTTGAAAGCAGAGTTTTAACATTGCGTTTTATTTTCTGATACCGCAAATTTTCTGGCTTAACATAAAGATTCGTTTCAGGCACATAGATCATCATTACTACAAACGCCAATAAAGATAAAACACCTATTAATGCAAACGTAGCGCGCCATCCTGAATAGACTTGAATATAACCGCCAAGCAAAGGGGCCATGGCTAAAAATATCACGAATACAATACCGCTATACGATGTGTATTTTGCTAACGTGGAACCTTCAAATAAATCGCGCAAGATAGCACCGCCAATGGTTAAGGTCGCGCCGGCGCCTAAGGCTTGACACAATCGTCCCAGCAGCAGAACCCCAATATTTGGTGCGCAGCCGCAAATAAGACTGCCCACCGTGCATAAACTCAAACCGACCAGCAACGGTTTTTTTCTACCAATGCCATCTGATAACGGGCCATAAATTAGCTGCGAAAGACCGTAGCCCAAGGCATAAATAGTCAAAGTGAATTCTACATTTTGAAGGCTGGAATGAAAGCCTAACGCAATGGCAGGAAAAGAAGGCAAATAAATATCAGCCATTGCCTGCCCCAATGCTTGAATGATCGTAACAATAACGAAAATAACAATCGTTGAACGCATCCCTACCCCAGTTTTGTCACATCCTTAACTGTACCATAAATTAGTTTCTGAATTTATCATCATAGCAATAGATCCGCGACAGAAATGGCTGCCAGCAATGTGGTCGAAAGCGAGAATTGGGAAGCGCTTATTTAAACTAACTGTTAAAGATGAAACTAAGTTCATGGGTTAATTTTTTTGCGCGTAGTGAAACTTGATCTAGTTGAATTATGATCACGAGAAATTTGATTAAGATCTACATGATGTCCTTCATGGTTACTTTGCAAACGCGCTTGGACTTTCTCACGTAATTGACTGGGAAAGACTTGCAAATTAAAAAGACGAATATTTTTGCAAACATAACTTAACGTTATCTCATTTAATTTTTTAGGGCTTTTAAATTGCACATCTTTAGCTAGTCGAGACCACATAAATTAAAACCTCAATTCGTGCTATTGAATTATTAGTGAAGGTATTGTACGAAAAAAATCTTGATAAATATTAAAATATTATTAACAAGGCAATGGATTTAATGAAACACAATTATTTCCTTAAAACTCTTGGTCAGAACAAGCCACGATGTTTCTAAGTTTCACCGTGGCTTTGACGGTGCTGTATATCTTTAAGCTCTGGGTTTAAATAAGCTAGTTTCCGCAATGGTAGAAGCAACATTGTAAGCGCCATAAGCAAATAACCCAATACCAATCACTGCCGCGCCAATACCCACATATTTTTTATATTGCCAATCAGAAGTAGGCAAGGGCAAAGCTTTAATATTGTCTTGAGCTTGCATTAATGCAGGACCGGGCGCGCCAAGCTTCATCACTAAATGAAAATTATCCGATGGAAACGGGTTGTAACCGACGCGTGCATATATTTCCTCACGCCCTTCTGCAGCAATAATTAAAAGATGTTTCTGATCAGCCAAGCCTAATCGGCAAGCCTTATTCATTATATACGCTAAAAGAAATATTTCGCGATTATTTTTTTGCTCTTCCACTGAATCACCTGAAAATTTTTCGAGTGGCAGAATATCTTGATTAACAACTTCGTCGGAAAGATAAGAAAATTCATTACCCATCAGCAAGGCCCTGACCATACCAGCAATATTGCCGTCTTTATCCAACATTACAATAGGTCGCGCATAGTCGCTTTTAAAACGAGACATTTTTCCTTGTAATTCTTCAGCTTTATATTCATCCATTTTTTCTTCAGTAAAACGAGCTTTCTCTAAAATCTGAGTGATTTCTTGATAACGGACTTCAACACTTCTATTTTCGAGCAAAGCGACTTCGTCGGTTACAAAATGATAGTTAGCATCAAGTTCAGCGACTAACGCCTCATTTCCTTCCAATATGTCTGCTGTGCTTGCAATAAATTGCTCGCGATTACCATGGCGTAAACGTTTAAAACCAGATTCTGCAGGAGCAATAAATTTTGGTAAGCTAACTCCTGGTGGCAGTACGATAAATTCTTTTGCACCTAATTGACTTCGCAAAGTCGTGGACAATACGTCTAAAAAATCTAATGAGGCAGACATTGCATCTAATAAATCTATAGTCTCGCCTGTATTTTCTTCAATACGATCCAGAGTTTCTGTCGTAATAACACCGGCAACTGTTCGATCTGTTGGATCAAAAGGAATAGCCTGGAGAACGTCTTTGCTAGGTAAATGCGAAATTTGGACAAAATGGGTATAGTTATTATTTACGATAAGATCTATAGAATAGTTGTCGCCTTTAACTAAATTAGTTTTCTGAATAGGGTTGCTACTACCGAACATAGACTTTCCTCGGCATGTTTTATATAGTGAAAAAAATGCATTATCATGGTCATTAACCGTGTTGTCAAACTTGCACGGTTTTGCGTGTAGCCATTTGTACTTTTTTAGGCATTAAATTTTGATTGAAAGGCAACATACACCATGAATAAATCGCCATTCCGTTTTACATTCAAACCTGCCGCTGAACCTCAACGCGACCTTATTCGCGAATGAATTAATGGGAAGAAATGAAAAATATTTATCAAAAAATAGGATTTTGTATTGTCGGAGAAAATATGAGACTGGCTCCTGAATCAGCCAGTCTCTACATAACAGATTAGACATTAACTATTTATGGGAAAAGACCCATTATTTGGATTTCTATAATCAGGAAATGAAGCGTGCATGTGCGAAATTTTCCACACCCCATTTTCTTTTTCTATAGTCAGTGTTCCGCGCAAATGTTCGAAAGTATGCTCCTGACCATCAATACTAATTTTTGCCTTACAAAAAGCCGCTGCCCATAAAGCATTTGCTGGTGTTGGCACAAATGATACAACGTCAATTTCGCTTTTTTCAGATTGGCTCCAATCACGTTTTAATTGCTCTTCGACTTGTTTTAAACCGACACGATATTCATCAAGTCCGGAACCCCACATATTAATATTCTTTGTGAAAAGATTAAGCACCGTCGTTAAATCACGATTCTTGTATCCCTCACAAAATTTAGAAAATAATTCTTCAGCTACATTTTTTTCTGGCGTTTTCATAGATTTTCTCTTCTGAATAGTAAAGAAACGAAGTATAGCCATTGAAAAAAAGATGTCTGTCCGTAACCAATACGGACAAAAAGTTAACCTGTTGAACACAGTGACAACATTCGCTCCATCTCCACACGTGAAAAAAACCCAGTACGCTGCCTCACTCTAATTAGGTAAGTCTCGGCTGTTCGAGCAGAAATATTGAGTTCTAGAGCAATTTTTTTGTGTGGCACGCCGCGAATAAACAAGCGCAAACATGCCAGTTCTTGCGCAGTTACATGCGCCAAACCATGCTTTCCGAAAATAGCAATCTTTCCTTTTCTCAAACAAATATTTTCGTAATTTACATCACGATAAGCTTTCGGAAGTACCATAGGATTTTTATTCATTAACGCAATTAAATCTTTATTATCGACATCAAATTCATTAACAAACTGTTCAATGACTTTGAGTTTGTTGAGATAAAAACTACCTGGGTTAGCTTGCTCACTTGGTAATGCCACCGCAATCATATCGTAGTAATTTTTTGAGCGCCGGACTAAGGTCAGGCCGTTTCGAATATTAAATTTCTCTCTAGCTAACTGTACTGGCGATTCAGGCAACACCTCATCCCATAAAAACCAATAGGAATGAGCATTTTCATGTGCCTTATCAAAATAAGAAAAAATAACAGGCGAATTATCGACATGCTGAAAATGTTCCAAGAGGTCTGTATTATTTGTCAATAAGCCAATAGAGCCATCAGCAAAACATCTTAGATACTGAAAATAACTAAACCCACACACCTCCAAAAAGTTTTTACTAACTTCTTGAATTTTTGGCTTTACCGTTAAAATTGGATGATCTAAAGAAATTGGTACGGACATAAAAGCAGCCTAAACTATTATAG
>CAYUYG010000038.1:0-652 GCA_964449125.1 uncultured Coxiellaceae bacterium
ATTTCCCGCATTTGCTGTGACATCCTGCGCGGAAAGCAAACCACCCTGCAAGGTAGGATTGCGCATCTTCAGGGATTGCTTGAGAATTTAAAAGTTAACTTCTCTCAGCACCAAAATAATGGCGTAACAAAAGCGAGATCAAATGATTTTTTTCAGTACGCAAACTCAACAGAGCAGCTAGTGCGTTCGCTGGCTAGTTATCAAGCGGGATTATGCTTCAAGGAAATTAAGCGCGAACAGAACATGATCGTCTTTCGCGGTGCAAGTCGTTCGGCCGTTGCCCTCACTTGGTTTTTACAGCATTGGGATGCGGCGAGTGTATTTTCTGAGCTGCGTATTAACACGATGGAACAATTGCGAAATAATTTAGTACAGTTCAGTTTTCAAGCGTGGGAAGTAAATTCTGTAATGCAGATTCTGGAAAATAAAAATGATGAAACAGTATAAATATCGCTGGTTATATGGATTTGTTGTATTCATTGCTCTTTTGATAATTGGATTGTATTGCGCGATTCAACCACAGCAGAAAGTTTTGTATGTCATGGAAAAAAAATTAGCTGATTTGACATTAAGTATCACGCAAGTACAGATAAATAAACCAAGAAATTCAATCAGCAGAAAGATTTATCCTTATCAGTATGGGGATGCATTT
>CAYUYG010000038.1:662-9913 GCA_964449125.1 uncultured Coxiellaceae bacterium
CATATCGCTCATGTTGTTGTGCAGCGTATACATTTGCAAACAACGCAACCTGATATGGATAGTGTGCAACTGGAGGCAGAAGGAAGTTTTGATCAGCTCGCCAGTTTTATCTTTACTTTACAACGCCAAGCCATTTTGATGATCGTGACGGATTTTTCCTGGCATTCGCTAGGGGGCAATAATTTACAGCTGTCGATGACGGTATGGATGCTCAAGAATGTGCAAAGTCGTGAGACGTGGCAGAACATTAAAAATTTTGACAAGGTTCAATCTGCTTTTTGCCTATCTGATCAATTAACGTCCCCGATGCATAACGAATTGGCTGACGCTCAAAACATTTCTCTTAATGGCATAAATATGGTGGCTTTTTTGCAAAAAAATGGGCGTGTTGAAGCATGGCTTAAGCTACCCAATAGTGAATTAATTCGTGTTGCTAAGGGAGATAAGGTTGGGAAAGAGCATGGGATTGTCACGCAAATTACACCAAAGCAGGTCGTTATGACGACTACCGCAGGCAAATACAGACTACGCAGTGACTAAAGGCAATACTAAATGCGTCTATTAAAAATTTGTATAATATGGTTGATTTACGCGATGACGAACTTTGTCTGGGCGGCGCCAGATTTTTCTATTGAGTTGCGTAATATTGAATTGAGCGAAGCTATTTATCGTCTCACCGACTTTTTAGGAATGAATGCGATCGTTAGTCATTCTGTGCGAGGAGTCGCTAGTTTGCATTTGCGCCATACTTCGCCGCAGCGCGCCTTAAATTTGTTACTCAGTGTGCATGGCTTGGCGCAATGGTCAGCTGATAATATTGTTTTTATCGGTACGCAAGCGGAAATTTTGCAGCAAAAACAAAATGAATTAATCTGGCAGCAGACGTTTGCAGAAACGCAGCCGCTTAAGCATAAAACATGGCGCTTGAATTATGCGACGGCGGAACAAGTTGGCAAATTGTTGCAAGATAATCGCGCTATGCTTATTTCGAAGCGCGGTGTGTTATTGGTTGATGTGCGGAGTAATAGTATTTATGCGCGAGATAACACGGAGCGATTATTGAATTTACAAACCATCATCAATCGTTTTGATGTGCCTGTGCAGCAAATATCCATCGAAGCGCGTCTTGCGAGTGTTGATTCCGACTATGAGCGCGAACTAGGGTTCAGCTTCCCCGTCAGCTCAGCGGATAAAAATGATGCGAATGAGAAAGGGCAGCGGCAGGCAGCGGGTCAATATAGTATTGCTATCGCAAAACTGGCGAACGGTTCGCTATTGGATGTAAGATTATCTGCATTAGAGAATGCGGGACATGCTGAGCTTATTTCAAGTCCCAGTTTGTCAACTGCAAATCAACAACCTGCTTCCATTGAGGCAGGCGAAGAGATTCCCTACCAGGAGGTCAGTGAAAGCGGCGGCACAGCGGTGGTGTTTAAAAAAGCCGTATTGAGTTTGCAGGTTACGCCGCAAGTCTTGCCAGGGAACAAGGTTTTGCTGCAATTAAAGATTAATCAGGACCGGCCGAGTAGCAAAATGATTCAGGGTATGCCAGCAATCAGTACCCGGCAAATTATGACAAGCCGATTGATTGAAAATGGTCAAACCATTGTTTTGGGCGGTATTTACGAAAACAATAAAGAGAACGGCGAGCAACGTTTACCTTTTATCAGTCAGGTACCAGTGATAGGATCACTGTTTAAGCAACAAGCTGTTCGTGAAAGAAAGCGTGAATTACTCATTTTTGTGACACCTAAAATTATTGTGCAAACATCATGAATACTGGACAAACTAACATTTTCTTGGTTGGACCGATGGGCGCTGGCAAAACCAGCGTTGGCCGTTCATTGGCGGCCGAGCTGAATAAACAGTTTTACGACTCGGACCAGGAAATCGAAAAAAAAATGGGTGTTAGCCTGACCTGGAATTATGACCTGGAAGGATTGGCTGGTTTTAGGGAGCGTGAGCTAAAAATTATTGATGAATTAAGCGCACTAAACAATATTGTATTGTCGACTGGTGGCGGTTGTGTTGAAACTGAAGGTGTGCGGGACTTATTGCGACAGCGAGGAGTGGTTGTGTATATGGAAGTGTCACTGGAAACACAATTAAATCGTTTGCGTCGCGACAAAAAACGCCCGCTCTTACAAGGGGAAAATCCTGAAGCAGTATTAACCCGATTGTGGGAGGAGCGGGAACCTTTCTATGAGGAAATAGCGGATTTTATTGTGATAACCGATAATCGCTCAGTTCGTGAAGTGTGTGATCTGATTTTAGGCTGGCTTGGAAATAGAAAATAACGCGTCCAATCTTTACGCTGCGATTATTCTGTTACGTACAAGGATTCAATAACATTATCTGCATGTTGTGCAACAAATCCGGTAAAAAAATCATTCCATAAAATGGGTTTTTCACATGTATTGCGCGGATAACGCCATACAAATTCGATAAAGCGACCTGGTAATTGAATGGTGCCATCAGCAAGCTGAATCGTTTCCATGTTGCCAATAGTCGAGCTCTGCGCTATTCCTGCGTCAAGGCCACCTTTGATAATGCCGCCTTCATGATTCAGCGGTAGCTTTAATTCACTTTCGATAAATTGATTAAACTCAGACAGATTAGAAAAGCTGTCTAATAAGTGAATAGAGAGCGTGAAGTGATTGGGTTTGCGTCCGTGTACCAAGACCCAGGCTAATAATTCATTAAATTCATGGACGGTATAAAATTCATTTACGGTGGGTAATGGCCAATCACGACCGTTTAAATAAGTCAGAATGCTTTGTTCTAGCAAGGTAGCGAGTTGTGGTTGTTCTGGTAATTGTTTTAGCCAGTACATTATTTTTTCCATTGGAAGTCGCGATGCTTGCTGTGAATATTTTTCGATAATATTTTTTATGGCGGGAGGCAGCCTATCAAGTCGAAAATCAGCCACGACAATTTGCGGTAAAACCAAGCGTGCGTCATTATTCGCGGCATCATGTTCGGCCATCCAGAGAAAATCATTTTGTTTTTCAGGTAAATAATCTTTCCCGCGTGCCTCATAACCGATTGCCGAAAATAATTCGCTTAACTGACGAATGCCTGTATGAGGACCCGGCAAGTCAATAATAGCAAAATGATCAATAATTAAAGATTGCACATTTTTTTGCAGAGCATTTTCAATGCACTGAATTTGTGACGAGCTTGCACAATAGCTGGTCCAAAGCTTTTTTATAATTGTTTGTCGCAGCGATTTGAGCATGATTTTTTGGCTACTTATTCATTTAATCAGCACAGTTTACTCACTTGGCACCATTAATTAAATAGCTTCGAGGCGTATTATCTGATAAGCCGGTTCTTCATAGGGGTGAGCTTTTTTTAATGCTGCCACTACTTTTTCAATGTATTTGCTGTCACATACCATTTCCACTTTATATTCTTCCAGCTTCTCTAATTTATTTTCTTCGCCAAGATAAGCGTGACTACCGGATAAAGGCATGAATTGACCTTCACCTAAAATTTGCCATGCACAGCAACTGTAGTGGCCAATTTTTCCGGCACCGTTTGTAAACATAGCATTTTTGACTTCTTCCAAATGAGAAGTTGGAACATAAAAGCAGATTTTATACACAGATTTCTCCATCAGCTTTGTTTCAATAAAATGAAATATTTTTTCTTTACTTTCCAATATGAGAAGTTTACATTAATTAGATTGTATCAACCTACGCTCATTCAAACCACATCACATTTTTTACGTTATTCTTTTATGTTTTCGTCAGGACGGCGCGGGTTTTTTTTGTTTTTTTCAAGGAGAGATAATTTTATGGAAAGATATAAAGTGGGAAAAGTTTTACCCTGGGCTTTATTGTTAGGATTGCCATTATTAGCCGGTTCAGTCTATGCCGCAAACCCAATTGATTTAAGCAAGCAAAACGCCAGTTTTTTAGGTGAATTCGTATTTTCTAAAACAGCAGCTGCTCCCGTGCGTCTTCAAGAAATCAAGCGTGTAACAGGTGCTGATCAAGCAGTCCATGTGCGTGTTCAACAAACTTATTTAGGTTATACAGTGTGGGGCGCTGATGCCGTTGTGCATTTACCAAAAGGGTCAAATGCAAAATCATTAACTGATGTCGTGATGTCGGCAAAGAATGAAAAAGATGCATTGGATGGTACTTTGTATACAGGGTTGCAAAATGATTTAGCAGATACTTCTCCACTGGTATTTAATGCGGATCAAGCAAAAAAAGCCGAGCAACAAGCTATCGCTTCTTATCAACATAAAGTAGGTTTAAACGCAGCCGTCAGTAATGTCAGTACGCAACTCATTGTATTTGTCGACAGCGCCAACAAAGCGCATTGGGCATATCTGGTGAAATTCTCGGCTGAGCCTGCACAAGCGAATGCAATACCTGCAAAACCTGCTTTCATCATGGACGCAACAAGCTTCCAGGTATACCAACAATGGGATGAAATCAAAACGCTTGAAAACGCAAAGCTGGATGCGGATGGCGGCGGTTTTGGCGGTAACATAAAAATGGGTAAATTAGTTTACGATGGCTTGGAAGGTAACTTAGCTAAATTAAGTGTTCAACGAGATGATAGTTCCAAGACTTGTTTCTTGCAAAATGATGATGTTACCGTGCGCAATTATAAAAACCGCGGTGTAATCAGTTTTGCCTGCAATGTGGCTGATGCCGATCACAATAATGTTTATTGGGATGGTGATTTGGATAAGGTCAATGATGGTTACTCACCAGGAAATGATGCATTATTCGGTGGTGCGGTCATCAAAAACATGTACAAAAACTGGTATGGATTGGAAGTGCTTACTGAAAATGGCAAGCCAATGATGTTGACGATGGTGGTCCATGATCCAATCGACAATGCTTATTGGGATGGCAGACAAATGACCTTCGGCGATGGTGTTAGCATGTTTTATCCATTGACTTCGTTGGGTGTGGCTGCGCATGAAATCAGTCATGGTTTCACTGAACAACATTCCAATCTTTCTTATTATGGCCAATCAGGTGGTATGAACGAAGCATTCTCTGATATGGCTGCGCAAGCTGCCGAAGTTTTTGCCTATGGCAAAAATAGCTGGCAAATCGGCCCTGAAATATTTAAAGAAAAAGACAAAGCATTGCGCTACATGGATAAGCCAAGCAAGGATTGCGGAACTAAAAAACCGGGCAGCTGGTGTTCCATCGACGATGCTAGTCAATACTATAATGGCTTGGATGTACATTTTAGTAGTGGTGTTTACAATCGCTTCTTCTACACACTGGGCACTACCGAAGGTTGGGATGCGAAAAAAGCATTTGGTTTAATGGTGGAAGCACAAAACTACTGGACTTCCTCAACCAACTTTGCAAAAGGTGCTTGTGGTGTAATGAAAGCAGCAACGAAAAAAGGCTATGATACCGAAGCTGTCAAAGCTGCATTCAAAGTAGTAGGCGTAAACAGTTCTTGCTAATGGCCTCTTATCAAAAAAGCCCGGTTTCCCGGGCTTTTTTATTTATACTCTTACAATCGTTCCTTCCACAAAATAGGAATTGGTGGCTATAATGCTCGCAAGTTTACAATGTGTCGCATTGCGTTATACAACCAGATTAGATCGCGGGTGTAGTTCAATGGTAGAACGGGAGCTTCCCAAGCTCTTAGTGTGGGTTCGATTCCCATCACCCGCTTGATTTTTGCTGTTTATCCAATCTTGTTTAGCTCCGTTGATTGCAGTAATAATATTAAACATTAAATGGATCCAAGGATGAAGCATGACAAGGATGACTGTCCGTAAAATTATAAAGATCGCGTTACTGGGCATGGCTATGTATTGCGCCCAAAGTTTAGCAGATACGAATGATGCAGGTGCGAAAGTCGCCTGGAGTTATCAAGGAAAAACCGGACCTGAGTATTGGGGTAAGCTTGATTCCGCTTTTGAAGCTTGTGCGAATGGAAAATTACAGTCTCCTATTAACATCCAGAAAGATATGACGGCCAAAAATGTAAAATTAGCATTGAATTATCAGTCAGCACCATTGCGTATCGTTAATGATGGTATGACTGAATTAATGATCAATGATAATAAAACCATTTTTAATGACGGTCATACCATTCAGTTAAATTTCCCCTCCGAGACTCTCGAAAAAATTAATTACGATGGTAAAGATTATCAATTGGTGCAATTTCATATTCATACGCCGAGTGAAAATAAATGGCAGGGACATGCGTATCCAATGGAGCTCCATTTCGTGCACCAGGGTGCAAAGGGCACGCTAGCAGTAATTGGGGTGTTTGTGCGCAATGGTAAGGAAAATCCAGCGTTCAGAGAAATAGTCGCGCACTTACCCAAGCATAAGGGCGATATTATGACGGTTAGTAAAAATATTAATCCGGGTGATTTAATGCCCGTTCGTCAGGATTATTACAGTTTTGCGGGTTCCTTAACCACACCTCCTTGCTCGGAAGGTGTGCAATGGGTCGTCATGGCTGAGCCAATCACCGCCTCTGCGGTGCAAATCGCCAAGCTGAAGCGGGCAATAAATATGAGCAATGCTCGTCCTGTACAACCCCTGCACGAAAGGAAGGTTTTCTGGGCAGTCAACCCATAGCGTCTTGCAGTGGTCGTGGAAGCAAGGCAATATGAGGCCAATCTAGATAAGAGGCAGTATCGTGAGATTAACGCGTATATTATTGAGTGTTTTGCTATTGATGGTGGTGTTAGTCGTATTTGCAGTTGGCTCCCTCATTCTGTTGGTTGATCCAAATAAGCTTAAGCCAACAATTATTACGACTGTTTATCAAGAAACCGGTATTCAGCTTGCTATCGATGGCAAACTTTCCTGGTCGTTTTATCCGCGTCTGAGCATCAAAGTTAATCACATGCGCGTTATCATGCCCAATCAGACTAAATCATTCGCTGATTTATATGATGTCAAAATCGCGACTAAACTCTCACAGCTATGGTCACGTACCCAGCCATTAGAGGGTGAGGTACGCATCGATCACCTAACGATCATGAATATGCAATTGCAGGACGTTCATGTTGGATTGCATTGGCAGAATAATCTTTTGACGTTTGCACCCATTAATGCTGACTTGTATCAAGGTACCTTGACAGGTGTTGCCCATGTTACTGAGTTAATGACGACGCCGCGTTGGGATTGGAATACCCAAATCAGCAATGTTCAGCTTAAACCCTTACTCCATGATGTGCAGGAAACGAATGCAAAATTGAGTCTCAGCGGGACGGGGATGCTGCATTTCGTGGGCCAAGCGGAAGGTAAAACCAAAGAAGAGCTTGTGCGCCACTTAAATGGCAATAGTGAAATTAGTGTGACCAATGGTATTTTACAAGGTATTGATATTAATTATCTTGTACAAACCGCCGATGCGCTCATTAATAAACAGCCGCTCGCATTGCCTTCGATTAATGACCAAACCATGTTCCAAAGTCTGACAGGCACGACGCTCATTCATGATGGCGTAGTGACCACTAATGATCTGTTGTTGAGTGCGCCAAGTTTTACGACTAAAATAGACGGCACTATTGATTTACCGAACGAAAGCCTTGATTTGCGTCTAAAGGTGGCACCTATCGACATGCTTAAAATAAAGTGGATGGTGCCTGTTTTAATTTCGGGATCCTTGAATGATCCTTCCATACGGCTGGATGCCCTAGCGTTAAAAGCATTGATTGCACAAGAAGATTTGCAAAAAGTAAAAGACAAGGTGCAGGAACAAGTGAAACAACTGCCGAAAAAGGCAGATAAATTCTTAAAAAAATTACTGGGGCATTAGACTCGAAATGATCCGTGTTATTACCGCCAATCTGAATGGAATTCGCTCAGCCGCACGTAAGGGATTTTTTGACTGGCTCAAGCAGCAGCAGGCCGATGTTATTTGTTTGCAAGAAATCAAAGCACAAGAACATCAACTAACTGAGCCTTCTTTTACGATAGAAGGTTATTCTTCGCATTTTCATTTTGCCGAAAAGAAAGGCTATAGTGGCGTAGGAATTTGTTCGCGTTTTAAGCCCAAGCAGGTGGTGACAGGTTTAGGCTGGCAACCGGCCGATCAAGAAGGGCGTTATGTCGCGGTGGATATTGGTGGGGTCTGGGTTGCTTCTCTCTATCTGCCATCTGGTACATCGAGTGAAGAACGTCAGGCAGTAAAATTTGATTTTCTGGACCGTTACGCGAATTACTTGACCGGACTGCATCCTCAGGAATTTATTATTTGCGGTGACTGGAATATTGCTCACAAGCAAATTGATTTAAAGAACTGGCGCTCGAACCAAAAAAATTCCGGATTTTTACCTGAAGAGCGCGCTTGGATGGATAAATTATTCGGCGAATTTGGCTTTGTTGATGCGTTTCGAGAAGTGAATCAGGAGCCTGAGCAGTATACCTGGTGGTCGCATCGCGGCCGTGCCTGGGAGAAAAATGTGGGTTGGCGTATAGATTATCAAGTCGTTACCCCTGGACTAAAGCCTACAATAAAATCAGCACATATATACAAAGACATACGGTTTTCTGACCATGCCCCTCTTATTATGGATTATGCTATTATTCCTTCGTAATTAAGGCTTTGTTAAGCTCATTTGCATAAACTAAAAGTAAGTGCCTGAAAAGGTGTTGGCTTATGTTGGATACGGAAAATATACCAGCGGATTATTTGCTCGCGGAAGGCCCTGAGGGTTTGACGCAAGTGCTGGATAATTTACTCCTCAAACATGAGCAGGGAGCGAAGGATGTGCCCTACTATATTTTATATAAATTGGGCGGCCAGCAATCCCTGATTAAAGCCGATATTAGCAAAAAACCTTTTCATTTTTGGTATTGCGACTTATTGGGACGACCAGCCACACGAATTGTAAAAGAAACGATTGCTCGTTTTCTTTGGGAAAAATGCGGAGAAAAAGAGCGCTATGCGGAGGAAGATTAACGGAGATTACCATGGAATTTCACACATATTTTGACAATAAATTAAATGCAAATTTAGAAGATGCTTTTACTAAGCATCTGGAATCTATGGTCCAAAACACCATCAATAAAGTTGTTCCCACTGGCGGTGCAGTCTTCAATATCGCTACTGCGCGCAAAGAGTTGGACAAAATGAGTATGCCGAAAGTTAGTCAAACTAGCTTTGGGATGTTTCAAGCACCTGAAAATAAACAAAATAAACCCCAGGCAGAAATTTCCACACATATTCAACCTAAGTCCAAGCTGTAGAGGTAAAAAAGCCACAGCTAAGGCTATTTTAATGAATTTCGCTCA
>CAYUYG010000039.1:0-9791 GCA_964449125.1 uncultured Coxiellaceae bacterium
GCTTCATTGGAATTACAAATTACCATCAATAAACTGGGTTAAATCGGCTTTATTTAACAAGCCCACTTGGGTTGCCTTAACCTGGCCATCTTTAAATAAAATTAGGGTAGGAATACCGCGCACACCAAACTTAGGCGGGGTGGATGGATTTTGATCAACATCAAGCTTTACGAATTTGACCTTCTCACCATATTTTTGTGAAATTTCTTCCAGTATTGGCGCCAGTGCCTTACAAGGGCCGCACCATTGTGCCCAGAAATCGACAATAACAGGGGTTTTGGACTCAATAACTTCCGCTTCAAATGAATCATCGCTGATTGCGTGGATGTGATTGCTCATAATATTTCTTCTCTTCTGTGATGGAACGGGGAGTAAAGTGTCATTTCAAAAGAAATTCGGTTAATTTGCAAGTAGTGAAGCCGATTTATTCACGTACCCTTACTAATATTCGTCCATATCAACGGGTAATAATAATATCGCGCCGACTGCGAAAAAAACGACAATGGTGGCCATGCCCACGCGCTGACTGTGAAATGTCAGTGTCAGCATACCCAATAACCACGGACCAATAAAAGCGGTAATTTTTCCTGACAAAGCATAGAGTCCAAACATCTCTGTCGACATTTGTTTGCGAGCGATTAAGTGCACCATCATGGTGCGGCTCGCAGATTGTACAGGGCCAACAAACAAACATAAAAACAGGGCCATGATCCAAAACATATATTTAGCATGTAGAAGTAAAATGGGAATCGCCAGCACCACTAAAAAAACCAAAGAAAGAATCACTGTGGGCTTTGGTCCTAACAAATCATCTACCCAACCTAACACGATCGCGCCCAAACCCGCGGTGATATTCATGGTGATACCAAATAATAATACTTCCTGAAAACTCAGTCCGTAAGTGCCCGCTGCATAAATACCACCGAATGCAAATAAGGTGTTTAACCCATCCGTGTAAATCATATGCGCAAATAAATATAATAAAATATTTTTTTCTTTGATCAGTGTTCGCAGGGTTTTTAATAAATCACGCCAGCCTAACACGATGGCTTTCGGCAACGGTTTAGAAGTATTGGAAAGAGATGGCACTAGAAAAAACATGGGCAGCGCAAAGACTGCATACCACAGCGCCGTAAAAGGACCGCAAATGCGAATTTGCTCTGCTGTTTGCGCATCAAGATGAAACACATTGCTACGAATAAAAAAAAGCAGTGCGAGTGATAAAGCGACAATCCCACCAAGATAACCCGCTCCCCATCCCCAACCAGAAATGCGGCCTAAATAATCGCGAGGCGCGAGACCCGGTAAAAAAGCATTATAAAAGACAAGCGCGACTTCAAGGCCGACGGTGCCAATGACGACACATGTCAGCATAAAATAACTGGCACTTTGATTGGGATACGCAAACCATAACAAAGCCGCACCCATTACGCTTAGTAAAGTGAAAAAACCCAGCCAACGTTTGTGATGACCGCCATGATCTGCAATGGCACCGAACAAAGGACTGGTCAAAGCAATGATCACACCCGCAAGCGAAATGGCATTCGCCCATTGATAAGTTCCGAGTATTTTATCGGCGGCAACACTGGTCGTGAAATAAGTAGCAAAAATAAAAGTAGTAACGATAATAGAAAATGAAGCACATCCCCAGTCATACAAACACCAGGCAATAATGGCAGGTACTGAATGACGTTTTTCCATTCCTCAACGCCCTGGTGGTTTAGGCGCAACAGTTTGCGCAGCAATATAATCCAGCGAGGGTTCGCCGCATTCTTTTGCGATTTCAGCACGCACCGCATTGCGTAATTGCGTCACATCCTGCCATTCCGATCCTGCGGCATACACAACAGGCGAGACAGTAACGGTGATGTGACTCGGTTGTGCAAGCTTCTCATCGCCGCGCAGCATAGAACGCGTTCCTTTAATGGCAATCGGGCAAACAGGCACACCCGATTCCGCAGCAATTTTAAAAGCGCCTAAACGAAACGGCCGCAATCCGGATGCATAGCCAAAAGTGCCTTCAGGAAAAATCAAAATTGAATGACCATCTTTTAGCGCACCCGCAATATCTTTCGTATCTTCCAAACCCTTGGACAAATCCATGCGATCAACTGCCAAAACATTTAGTTTTCGTATAAAGGTTCGAATCACAGGTACCAAAAATAATTCTTTTTTTCCGACAAACCGTACGCCTTCGGGCAAAACAGACAACATCACGACAGCATCCATATAGCTTGCATGATTGGCTGCAAAAATCATGGGAGTCGTTGTGGTTAAATTTTCTTTACCGATAACAGTGAGCGGCGTAAAAGCGGCACGCAAGAAAAAGCGCGACCAGAGGCGACAAGCTTTCGTAGCCGTGACGCTCGAGGCAAAACTCACAATGCAATAAAGCGGTAATAGTGTTACCACTACCACCAGAGCAAGATAAGTCGTATAAATAAATTTTGCCAGCCACTTAAACGCACTCATTGTTTTGCGAGTCGCGCCTACGGCCCCTAATTTAGTTACTTGCAACCAAGGAGGAGTCGAACGGCGACCGAGACGGCCTTGCACATACAGCGTTTTACAAGCCGCACGTTGCAGCTTGCCGCTTGAGGTTTTGGCACGGCATGTGGTGCAACTAGCACGATATGATCGGGGACAATGTCGAGTGCCGTTACAATGGCTTCATTGATCTGCTCACGAAGCGTCGCATATTCACTCACGCTTTTCTCGCGTGTTTCTGCCACGACCACAAGCTGCTCGGTATTGCGTTCACTCTCGACTGCAAATGCAGTGACACAACCTTGGCGAATGCCGGGCACCCTCCCTACCAATTCTTCAATTTCAGCGGGATAAAGATTACGTCCTGCCTTGATAATCAAATCCTTGCGTCTGCCAGTAATATAAATTTCCTGATCGACTTGATAAGCAAGATCGCCGCTATCAATCCAACCATCATGATACGCTGCCGCGGTAGCCTTGGGATTATTGTAATAACCCTGCATGCTGGACGGGCCCCGAAATTGCAGGCAACCGACATGCCGTTCAGGCAATTCATTGTCATTTTCATCAACAATCCGAATTTCATGACCTTCAATCGCTGTGCCACAGGCAACAAAGGTCAATGCATTTTTATCTTGTGAAGGCACGGCATGCCGTTCTTCTTCAAATTGTTTGCGATCAACTTGATCTAGATGAAACGAACGTCCTGGCTTGGGAATTGCCAAACCAACCGTCGATTCGGCTAAACCATACACTGGCAATAATGCCTCACGCTTGAAACCATGTGCGGCAAATTTTGTAGCAAATTGTTCGAGGGTGCGTGGATAAACTTTTTCGGCGCCATTGGCCGCCATGCGCCACGAACTTAAATCGAGACCTTCCATCATGGCATCATCAATTTTGCGTACACATAATTCATACGCGAAATTGGGCGCGCCAGACAAAGTACCGCGATGATAATGAATCGCCCATAACCAACGCTCAGGATGATTCAAAAACGAAAAAGGGGTGAGCAAAACAAGCGGCACACCAAAATACAAACTACCTAACCACATACCAATCAAACCCATATCGTGATAAAGCGGCAACCAACTGACCGCAACATCATCGGGTCTCACTTCAATGGCCTTGCCCCAGGCACGAATATTGGACATTAAATTAAAATGCGTGAGCAAAACGCCTTTGGGATCACTCGTGCTACCTGAGGTATACTGAATGAGAGCAAAATTTTCTGATTTCGCAATAAAGGGCGTGATTAACTCTTCACCCTCGAGTAACTCTTTGGTTGTCGTGACATGCTTTAAACTCGGCACAAACGTCTGCAATAAACGACTTAAATTTTCGGCTTGATCAAATGTCACCAGCGCGCGTACTTCCGCGCTATTTAAGATGTGCGCTTCCGTTTTTGCATACACTTCTAGCATATGCATGCGAAACGGCGGATAAATCGGTACTGGGACCGCGCCTGCAAGCAGTATGCCAAAAAATACATAGAAAAAACCGGGATCAGTTGGCAGCATAATGGCGACCGTTTCGCCTTCACGCAAGCCGCGCTGTTTTAATGCACCTGCCACTTTGAGAGCGAATTTCAGCAATTGACCGTAGGTGATAACTTCTTCTTGGCCGTCTTCATGTTGAAAATAAATATGCGGTTTTTCAGGTGACTCTTCACCATACAACAATAAAACATCAATTAATGTTTTAGCATCACTCGGATCAACTTGTGATTTATCACCGTGATTGGTAACCACTTCACGATGGCTTTTAACCTGCGCAATGGCCTGGTCGCCCTGTAAAAAAGCGACGATATCTTGTAATGAGTCTGCACGTGCAAGTAATTTATCCGGCACAGCGACGGCAAAATCCTTTTCAATACGCTGAAATAATTCAGCACGCGTTAAACTATCTATACCTAGTTGACGTTCAAGCGAAGCATCGAGCTTGATTTCACGTTTATAAGGTTCGCCTGACTCAGCTAATAACTGACTGGTGAGGGCAATTAATCGATTTTCAACTTCCTGTTGTGATAGTTTGCTCATAAATAGTTTGCGCGCAGATAGTGCGCGACGTCCTTCCCAAAAATAGATTAATAAATTTCTTTTTTGCAGACGGCGCAATATCAAGCCCTAGCATACCAAGCGACAATATTGCATTCATCGGCAATGAATCCGCCGAAAAAGCCTGCGCCAAACGATGTGATAAACCAATACTCATAGCTTGCTGTTTTTGTGTTTGTTCACTGATTTTCAATAAATCTAAAGCAGTAAATGTTTCTTGTTGCGCAATCTTTTCCGTGATGCCTGTAACAAGTAAATTTAATTCATGCAGGGCGAGATTAAAACCTTGTGCAGCGATAGGGTGCAGTGTATGCGCTGAATTGCCCAATAAAAACACGCAACCCGCGGCTGCCTTTTCGGCACGCATCATACGCAATGGAAACGTATGTCTTTGCGTTATGTCTTGTAAACGCCCAAGTCGATAACCAAATTCTGTTTGCAAACTGTTTAAAAAAGCCTGGTTATCTTGGACCATGAGTTCTGCAATTTTGCTATTGCTGGCCGTCCAGATGGTCGCGCATTCTGTACCCGTTAAAGGTAGCATCGCAATCGCGCCATCGCGCGTAAAACGCTCATAGGCAATATGGTCATGGGCGCGTTGTAAACGTGTACGAGTGACAATCGCACTTTGTTGATAATCAAATACGCTGGCTTGAATACCCACTAGTTTACGCACTGCCGATTCCGTGCCATCAGCACCAATGACAATGCCGGAAGCTAATTGCAATTCGCCCGCATCAGTCGTTAATGTCAATACGGCGCTGCCTTTTTCCTGTTTAAGCGCTTTGAGCAGCGCAGGGCGATACACATCAATTGAGGAGGCTGCACTCACTGCCGTATGCATGATTTCTTCAATTTTTCCTGCAGGAATGACATGACCCAAGGCAGCTACATTAACTTCTTCACGCCTTAAGCGCACTGCGCCAAAATGACCTTGGTTGGATACATGCACCTGGTGAATGGGTGTCGCATGCGGCAAAAGTTGTTGCCAAAGTTCCAGGGTTTCCAAAAAATGGCAACTACCGTTATTTAATGCAAATAAGCGTGGATCATGATGACTCGGTAATTTGGCATCAATTAATGCCAGCTTCAGACCAGTATGGCGCAAGGCAAGCGCAAGACCCGCACCCACCAATCCGCCACCGATAATTGCCAGATCATAGCGCTGCATATCACTTCGCCATCAGTGATTCAATTTCATCAACCTGCTTTGGAATATTACGGCTTAACACATCGCAGCCTTTTTCGGTAACTAACACATTATCTTCAATACGCACGCCGATATTGTGCCAACGTTTATCCACACCCGGAATATCCGCTGAAATATAAATACCAGGCTCAATGGTGAGTACCATGCCAGGTTCAAATGCACGCCACTTGCCATCGACACGATATTGGCCACCATCATGCACATCCAGTCCAAGCCAATGTCCGGAGCGATGCATATAAAATGGGAAATAGGCTTGTTTTTCGATCAAGTCATCGAGCTTGCCTTTCAAAATGCCGAGATCAATCAAACCTTGCGTGATAATTTTTACAATCGCCGTTTGCGGCGCAGTCCATGGCGCACCGGGTTTCACAGATTTAATGGCAGCAAGTTGCGATTCTAAAACTAATTCGTAAATAGCGCGTTGTTCTGCAGAAAATTTGCCATTAGCTGGAAAAGTACGGGTGATATCGGCAGCATAATTTGCATATTCGGCACCGGCATCGATCAATACCATATCGCCGTCAACAATTTTGGCGTCATTATTAATGTAATGCAAAATACAACTATTGCGCCCCGCGCCAACGATGCAATTATAGGCGGGGAAACGTGCCCCTCGACGTTGAAATTCATGCATCAATTCTGCTTCCAATTGATATTCATTGACGCCGGGTTCACATGCCTGCATAGCACGCACATGCGCATCG
This sequence comes from uncultured Coxiellaceae bacterium, assembly GCA_964449125.1. Classification (GTDB taxonomy): domain Bacteria; phylum Pseudomonadota; class Gammaproteobacteria; order DSM-16500; family DSM-16500; genus Aquicella. The sequence goes on from CAYUYG010000039.1 coordinate 6,459, forward strand.
CCCGTAATATCAACGGCTTTCTGCATGACAGCAATTTCAGCCTGGCTTTTAAACAAACGCATTTCATGCAAAGAAGGTCCGATATCCACGAGCGCTATTGGCGATTGCAAGCCAGTGCGGATTTTGGCGCGAACTTTGCTCATGGCAGCAATCAATAAATCATCGAATGCCGGATATAAACCCACTGGATAATGCACGGTTTCACGGCCTTCTAATAATAAAGGCAGCATTAATTCAAATTGGTCGATAGGAAAGGATTGATCAGCGAGATAATCTTTACGCGCACCTTCCTGACCTGCGCGTGGGCCATCCCAGATTTCGCGTTCACGATCACGCACACGATTAAATAAAATGTATTCACCTTCTTCACGTTTTGGCGCGAGCACCAACACAGCGTCAGGCTCAGCAAAACCGCTCAGGTAATAAAAATCACTGTTTTGTCGGAAATGATAAACCGCATCACCGTTACGTAAAATTTCTTTCGCACCGGGAAGAATCACGATGCCTGTCGAACCAATTTTACGCATTAAATCTTTACGGCGCTTTGCATACTCAGACATTTTAATCATGGTAATTCCTACTTTTAATTTTTGTATGAAACGTTAGTGCAATTTATTTGGCGTAGAATGCGTAGGTGTGGCAGGTGTTTCAGTGCTTGGATGTGATTCTTGATAAATTAAAATCACGGCCATACGCACATATTCAACTAGCTCAATAAAAGCTGCTTCATCTTCTTCACTGGCGACGACATCTTCATAATTCATTTTAGCGATTTCAATTAAATCATTAATTGCTTCGGTCATATCGCTGGGCTCACGACCGATGATTTTAATATTCGCCGATTTCAAACCCGTTAGAAAACCCTGGCACCACAAAGTTAAGGCTTCGGCCTGTATCGCCAAATCATCGGAATCCGGCGGCAGTACCAATTGAAATTCAAATAAAAAATCGCTCAGTTGGCTGGCTGTTGTATCGTACAAAGCCTGCAGTAATTCATGAGTTTTAACGGCTTCTTCGCCCCCCGTAATAATGTCTTCCCACGCCGCATTGCTTTTGGCATCAGCAGACAAAATCCCCGCAATTAATCCGTGTACTTGGGAAGCATGCAGCTTGAGCGCCGTTTTACTTAAGGCAGCGTTAAGGTCGCGGTAGGTGGGCATGGCGATCGGCTTCATAGTTTATACCAGCGTAAAGTGACCATCTTAACGAAAACCCCTACGGATAGAAAGCTCGGTTTTCTACTACAATCAATGGGTACCGGTGAATGGAAACCCTGACCACTATATTAAGGTTAGCTGAAGCAAATCAGATTTAAATCGCACAAAAATAAGACAAAAATTTTAATAAAGCCTTAACCTAGCTCTTATAAAATAAATATATTAGAAATACAAAATAACGACGAGTGGTGAAAAATGCTACGCAAGAACGATCCACATTCCAGAGAATACTGGAGCAAACTTGAATCTAAGCAAATCAAAGCTGAGCTGGACGTTATTGATCAACTTCTTGATAACCCTTTTGAACCTAAAAGAAAATCTGGCGAAATTTATCAGGAAAATCTCACCCGCTACAATAATCGCGCTAAAGCATTGAAAAAAAGGCAACAAGAACTTGCGCATACACAAGAAGCGATAACTTATAAAGATAGACTTGCAGCAATCACTGCAGAACTCAGTGAATTAGATAATACAGAAGACTATATTGAAGAATACGGGGCAACCATTGTTAGTCAACAATTTATTCGTCTAAAAGATATTCGTTCGGAAAGAAAAAAATATCTTACCCTATTAAAAACTCAACTGACTCATTTTAAAAATGAAGTGGCGAAAGAAACCGCAGAAGAAAATAGTCGTCCTTCAGCGGGGAAAAAATTCTTAGCAATTTTTTCAACTGTTTTCGATGTCTGCAAAAAAATTATTGACTCTGTTGATGATATTTGGTTTGGCCTTCAACGTGCTGTCAAAAATCCTATCATTACCGCCATCGCACCCTTCTTAGTCGGTATCATTAGTATTCTGATTCAACCTTATGAAGCCATTGTTAGCTTAACAAAAGCCGTGGGAGCATTTTGGAATACCAAAATTGACAAGCAACGTCGCCTCGTCAAAATGAGTACGAATCTGATAGGTGCAGCCTTAGCTATTGGCGGTTCTGCTCTTGCCGTATTAATTTTGCTCCAAGGCGCGGGCATTCCTATCGCGAGTTTTGTCTCCACTGTTTTTCCTAATGTCTTGCCGATGATTTTACTGGGTGTTTACACTTTACGTTTAATTGATGCGGTAGACAATTATCGGTTGCGTAAGAAAAATTTTAATAAAGCGGCTCACGAATTTGCGATTTGTAATAGCGTTACTGATTTGTTTCAGAAAAACCCTCTTGAATTCACTGAACAAGATCATTTAACAATTAGTGCCTATGCAGAGCTTGCGGCGCAATATGGTCTACAGCCAGATGATCTAGAAACACACGCTATTTTACTTGAAAGAACAAGCTTGGCTTATAATCATCACGAACAAAAACAAAAAGATGCTAAACGCAAAATTATTTTGAATAGCATCGAAATTATTGCCATGGCAATCGTGGTCGCAGGCACGATCATGGGTGCCGCCGCCATTATTGGTGGCACAGGCGTTGCAACATTTGGCGTGGCACCGACCGTCTTACTTGCCGTAGGTGTTGCAATTGGTCTGGGTGTAAAATTGTATGAAGCCAATGAAAAATATCATTTGGTTGATAAAGGTATCAACTTAAGCAAACGTATCTGCAACAACTTATTTGGTACAACGTTTATCACCACTAAACCTGAACTCGTCAAAACTTCCAAACCCGCGCCTGCTGCTCCTAAACTGTCTATGTGGGCTCGTATGCAAAAACGCTTTGGTGGTACTGTCGATGTGATTTGTGTTGGAGCTCCGCAAGTTGCGCGAGCCATGACAGCCACCCAGCCAATCGCTACCCCCTCTTTTAGCACAGGCTGTGCTCCAAACTCGACATCTCCGACATTATTTAGGCGGCAAAATACGCAACAAGATCGAGTTCAAACTCAAGCTACAACAAGGAGATTGGTTAGCTAAGCATTTTCTGCAACTTGATTTGTGCTATTATCTCTGTAACTTATTGAGCACAGAACTATGCAGCCTTTATCAGACATTGTTTTCTCAGCCGTTGTTGCCATGGATGAACACCGTGCTATTGGTAAAAACAATCAATTGTTATGGCACCTACCCGCTGATCTGAAACACTTCAAGGAATTAACCACTGGCCATGCGATCTTGATGGGTAGAAAAACCTATGAATCAATTGGCAAGCCATTGCCGAATCGCACCAATATCT
>CAYUYG010000040.1:0-9710 GCA_964449125.1 uncultured Coxiellaceae bacterium
ATAGGTATAGCGAGAATAGCGGTCCAACATGGCTTTTAATTGAATATGCTGGCTATCGGTTAACTGTTGCACGCCCCATAATTTATTACATGAAGCCTGATAACTAATGTTCTTGGCGTGGGGGTCGGCATAATCCGGGGTTAAAAACTGTTGTTCTTCGGGCAATAACGTAAACGCGAGCTGGGGCAGGTAAACAACTTTGCCGTCTTCCAGTTGATCAGTCATATCTAGCTGAATAGATTCAGAAAAAGATTCATTCCAGTCGCGTGTGGTTAAGGGTGCCAACATGTTTTATATCACTTGTTAAATAGAAAGAGGCTAATTTTACTCTTTCCGGGTAAAAAATAATACTGGTCAGAAAATAATCGTATAAGCTTAGGTTAAGCTTTGGATTGTATAATAACAATTCAATAATTAACAAATAGTATCTTATGTTTTCTAATTGCCTCTCGAACAGAAGTAATAAAAAAATCAAAGTTGTTAATGCGGAGGTGGTTTTATATCCGCCTTCCCCTGATTTTTTCCCTGCACAAGAAGGTCCTCTCTGTTATTACTATTCTCTGCTAAGAATGATGCAGTATCAGGACAAACATTATATATCTGCGATACCCGAATGCTGTGGGTTAATTAGTAAGGAAATTTCTCGTCTTTCCTCAGAAGAAATGGCTCCAGATACAATCGACATCATTTTTGCAAAACATCTCACTGATACGATCGTACAACGATTGGATCTTCCTTGGGGTGATAAAGAGGAAGAAAAGGAAAAAGAGAAAGAAGAGGAAGAAGATCAAATTGGCACAGTAGAAGATTTTATGGGCGAATATTCACATAGCCAGGCGATGGCATTACTATTGGGTATGCGTTTAGTGAGTACTAAATTTCAAGGCATGCCGATTGAAAAATTAGGTTTTTATCTAAAGAAATTTGGACCGATGGTGTTTGACGGTCAATTTTCTCTTGTGATCGATCCAGGTAGACTGCCACAAGAAACACTGATTGATCATGCCGTTTTCGCGGTACGCGATGAATTTAATCAAGAAGCACACGCTATATTGGTCGTGGGCTGCCAGCAAGCACCTCAAGAAACCGTTATTTACATCGATCCGAATTATCCAGATAAATTGTTAACCATGCCCTTTTCTACTTTTCAGGCTAGGGTAGTTGATACAGGAAACGGCTTGATATGCCATGCTCACAATCAACTTACGCCCATTGTGATGCAACAATCTACTTCAGTCGCAATTCGTGCTATCTCCGTGTCGACATTGGCAGCATTGCCATTAACAGCATTGCCATTAACAGCATTGCCATTAACAGCAACCATACCGGCACCATCATCATTAATATCTCCTCCAACGCTTTTTTCTTTTAGTACACATGGCAAAAAAAGAAAAACAGTAAATGATGAACAGGTTGTAAATAAAGAAAATGAACCCACAATCTCAGTATCAGGCGTGAACGGTTTATATTAGCCTCGTTAAAACCCAGTGGGTTGCAAAAGTGGTAACGATTATATTTCACACTTGCTTGTTTATTAAACATCGTTAAAAGAAATGAAACCCTCATGATTTTGTCACGAGGGTTTCAATAGCAGGAATTATGCGACAGGTTCCGCTAATTCCACTGCATAGGCGGTTGCAAGCTTGGCATAATCACGCATGTGATTAAAATTCAAATGTTGTACTTGATCCGTTGAGGTATGAATATTGGGATTATCTTGATTCATCTCGGTTTCAAACGGCATCGCCGCTACATAGCCTTTTTGTGTCCAAGAGGCGTGATCACTGCATGCATAACCACAACGAGATAATTTCACTGGTTGTTTGACGTAAGTGGTAATCAATGTTTGCATGTAAGCCGTCAAGTCTTTGTTAACATAATCGGTCATCAACCACATTGTTTTAGGGTCGCGTGGATTTTCATAACCTGTCATGTCAAATTGCACAGCTGCATCAACTGGAATGTTTTTATTTTTAAATTCAGCCACGACATAGCGGGAGCCAACCAATCCCATTTCTTCTGCTGAATACCAGATGAAATAAATGGGTTTTTTGAAAGTCATGCCACTTGCCAGTAAAGTTCTAGCCGCTTCAAGAATGGTGACGGTGCCGGAGCCATCATCATCTGCTCCAGGTTTTTTGCCAAACATGTCTGCTTTCAGAGTATCCATGTGGCCGCCAACAACGATGCCAGGTCCGCTGCCTTCACCAAATTTTGCAACCACTGAAGGTTGTTTATACGCATTACCCGTTGCAATGGTGTAAACACTCACGTCTTTACGATTGTAATCACGCGCCATGGTTTCAACTTTATTGATAATCCATTCAGAAGCTTTTACGCCCGTCGCTGAACCTGCATAACGATCAGTAAAGCTACTTAATTCGTTTAAGTTTGCTTTCATATTTTCTTCGTTAATTTGTGTCAGTAACGGGGTTACTTGTTTTTCATATTTGATGCTGTATGAATCATGCTTTGCACGTTGTGCAGAGGGTTGTGCAGGTAAAAAGGTTTTTAAAAATGCTTTAGGAGATAATTTCGTGTTTTGCCAATCTTCGGTCACATCCATAAAGCCGCCGCAAGCTGCCACACGTTGTTGCGATTTTGCGGAAATGAGATGAAAAATGCCATTTTCACTGGTGTTGATTAATTCCAGATTGTCGACTTTTGCTAGCAAAGTGTAAGGGCCTTGCATCTGTTGCAACAAGCACTGCGGTACCACGACGGCATGCATTTTTGGTTGAGCAAATGCAAGCGATGAAGCAGAAAGTAACACGAGTGAGGTAAATAATAGTTTCTTCCTATACATGAATAGTTTCCTTGTTAAATAAAAGTTGTTTAATTGGTAGTAGGTTCAGCCATTTCAACTGCAAATGCCGTCGCAAGCTTGGCATAGTCACGCATATGCCAATCAGTCGACTCAATATTTTTCATCGTGTCATTGGCGCTATGCATGGCAGGATTGGTATTTTCAAATTTAGCTTCAGCCGGCAATACGGCAGCAAATCCGGCTTGTGACCACGAAGCGTGATCGCTGCACGCATATCCGCAGCGTGTGTAATTCACCGGTTGTTTAACATAAGTTTTTACCAATTCAGCAACAAACGCCGTTAAATCTTTATTGACGTAATCGGTCATTAACCAAATGGCAGGGTCTTTTTGATAAGCAAAGCCCGTCATGTCAAAGTGCATGACTCCAGCCACGGGAATATTGCGTTTCTTAAATTCAGCAACCACATAATGTGAACCAACAAGTCCCATTTCCTCTGCTGAATACCACATAAAATAAATGGGTTTTTTAAACGTTAAGCCGCTCGTCATAATGGTGCGTGCCGCTTCAAGCGCAGTAACAGAACCTGAGCCATCGTCATCTGCACCGGGTTTTTTGCCGAAGCTAGCTTGCAGGGTATCCATGTGTGCGCCAATGACAATGCCTGCATCAGTGCCTGTTCCAATTTTAGCAATGACGGAGGGTTGTTTGTAACGGTCACCGGTTGGAATGGTATAAATAGTCACGTCTTTTCTATCTTTGGCAAAAACTTGTAATTGAGCTTGTATCCATTCGGCAGCTTGTACGCCGGTACTTGAATTTGCATAACGATCATTATAGCCAGATAAGTGCGTTAGATTGGTTTTCATATTATCTAGGCTAACTTGAGGCAATAATTTATTGACTTGTTCCTCATATTTAATCGTGTAATTTTGATGTAGCGAGGCAGAAGGTTTTGGCATATATGTCGCGAGAAAAGCGGCTGACTTGCGCGTTTTTCCTGTTTTTTGCCATTCATCTGTCACATCTATAAAGCCACCGCATGGCGTTACGCCTGGATGTTGTTTGGCTGTAATAAGTTGTTCAAGACCGGCTTGATTAGTCGTAATTAACGCGAGCAAGGTATTCTCGGATAACACTTTTAGATTGCCGTGCGTTTGTTTCACCAGGCATTGTGGCGCAACAATAACGAATTGTTCATTCACAGGCTGAGCATAAGCGGTGGCTGAAAGGATGCTGATAAAACCGAGTGATAATGAAAGTAGTTTTGACATAATTCCTCCTTGGATTTGCTCGCTGCTGTGCACAGCGAGCAATGTCATGATGTATAGCGTTAAAAGCTATTTGCTGGCTTGATCGATAGCGGTTTGCAAGTCACTTTGTGTCATTTCACCTAGAACATAATTTACACCGCTCAGGCTGGAAGCGTTGGTTTTACCAATAAAGAAAGCCGGGGTGCCGGATAATTTAAGTTCTTGCGCAAGTTGATACGTGCTTTTTAACTGATTTGTCACGGCACGGCTGAACATGTCTTTTTCCAATTGCTTGGTGTTCAAGCCATTTGCTTTGGCAATGGCAATGACATTTTCTTTCGTGATGGGTTCGTTTGTGGTTAAAAGGGCATGGTTCATTTGATAATATTTGCCTTGCAAGTTTGCCGCCAGTGCAGCTCGTGCAGCATATTCAGACATTGGACCACGAATTGGAAAATCCTTAAATACAAAACGCACGGTCGGATTAGCTTGCATAACCGCGCTGATCACAGGTGCCATGGCCGAGCAATGCGAGCACTGGTAATCAAAAAATTCAACGACCGTAACATTACCTTTTGGATTGCCAACAACGGGATAATTACCACGTAATAATGCACTGGCCGATTGTGCATTAGCAGCAAAAGAAGCAGCAAGTAAGAAATTAAATAGCGCGAGTAAGCCAAGTTTTTTAAGCATGATATTCTCCTGAACGATGGTGAAATGACTGAATAAAAATTTATACCATTATTTCTAAAAAGAGGCGATGAAATATTGGGAAGGACCGTCACCCCGCGTGCTGAAGCGCAACGCGGGGTTTGGTTTGGAAAGTGACGGTTCGATTAGCTGTTAGCTTTTTCGATTTCAGCTTGTAATTGCTTTTGATCCATCTGACCAGGTACGTAAGCAACTTTGGTAGCATCCGTTGTTTTACCAATAAAGAAAGCTGGCGTGCCAAACAATTTTAAATCCTGAGCCAGTTTCATGTTTTGTGCTAACTGCTTGGTAACTGCTTCACCATCCATATCTTTTTTCAATTTATCGACATCAAGGCCGCTTTGTTTCGCAACACTCAGGATAACGTCGAGTGTGAGCGGTTTGTTAGCGGTCAAAAGATTATGGCTGAATTCATAGTATTTGCCTTGCAGGTTAGCAGCAAGTGCTGCGCGTGCAGCGATTTCAGACATTGGGCCACGAATTGGGAATTCCTTAAATAAAATGCGGACATCTGAATTGTTTTTAATGATTTCAGCAATAAAAGGTGCCATATCCACGCAATGCGGGCATTGGTAATCAAAAAATTCGACGACGGTGATTTTGCCGTTTGCATTGCCAGCGACAGGATCATTCGCTGCATTAAATAATGCTTTAGAGAAAGAAGCGGCAGTTTGTTGGGTTTTTTTAACGGTTTGTTCAGCTTGCTCGTATTGTTTGCGCTGCATGGATTGCAATGCTTCAACGATTACTTCTGGTTTGTTTAAGATGTAATCATGTACAACAGCTTCAATTTTTGCTTTTTCTGCGGGACTAACTGAAGCAGCAGCGTTGTTGGCAGGTGCTGCGTAAGATTGCGCGGCAAGTAGTGCCAAGGCGGCGGCAAATAGTGTTTTATTAAAACGATTCATCACGTGCTCCTTCATTATGATTCATGACATTTTTTAATGGTCGAACGATCATAGCAAACGATTGGAATGAGATAAAGCTGCGAATACGTTAGTTTGGAGCTTGCTTGACAATAACTCTTGCCAGTCTTCATACTCCGGGCGCAATGCGTACAAGCCAAAAATCAGGATGCTGATAAATAAAAACAATCTACGCGAGGATGTGGTGATGAAGAAAAGATGTGCAGGTATGCTGCTGCTTTGTTTGATGGCAGTTGGTCCTGCTTTTGCAACACTGCCTGGTTTTTATTTGGGCGGTCAATTAGGCTGGGGCAATGTTCATCAAGGGACATATGTTGCTACTTACTTAAATAAACTTATTAAAAAAGCTGTTCCAGATGCGCCCGTTAATACGCTAAATATTCTTTATAGTGATACCGGTATAGCTGGGCGTCTCTTTGCGGGGTATCAATTTAATTCCTATTTTGGATTGGAACTTGGGTACTATCGTTTCAATCGCATGCAAGTCAATACCGATTTGCAATTTAAAACAACCATCCCGAATTTGGATGTCGATTGGCCAATTGATTTCAAAACGCATGCGTCGGTTAACACAACTGTGTTTGATCTTGTCACTAAAATCATCTTGCCGATTACCAACAAGTTTAGTTTGTATGGCAAGGCAGGTATTGCTTATTTGGATGTGCGTGGTGATGCCAGTGTAAAAGTCGTGGTGCCTGTCGTCGATAATGCGACCGTCAGTATCAGTCTATCTTCAAATCCTGCGATGAATCTGATTTACCCTACTTTTGGTTTAGGGATGAATTATGATTTGACCACGCATGTGAGCACCGATTTTTCCTGGATTCGCATTCAGCAAATCAATAGCCATGCTTTTCCCAGCACGGATTTTGTATCACTCGGACTCTTGTATCATTTTGGTTAAGGCAAGCTGACGCTGCTCTTTTAATTTTTCGGCAAGCGCATTGCTCGCAAATCCCTGTGCAATTAAAGCTTGGACATCAACTGATTTTGCGGCAAGCGCAGCAGCTCGAAAAAAAGTACGATTAATCGGCAGGCTCAATGAGTCTGCGACAGCGGTACAAGCAGTTAAGAATAATTCAAAACGTTCATTGCGACGAAAGACATCCAGTGCACTTAATAGATTCAGTAATTGTTCTGCCGATAGCGTATCTATTTTTAAGGCTTCTTTATAATGTTTTGCCACCATAACCGCTAGTTCACGATAGGCATTCGGTACACGATAACGATTACAAGTATCACTAATGGCTTTTTTAGATTCAACCTTCGCCTCGTCTTCAGGCAAGGCATAGAGCAGGCTTGCAAAACGTACGCTCGCTTTCGGACTTAATTTGGCTGCAGCCAGTAGCGCGTTCATCCCGGGACCATTCAGTGTTAAATGAGGAAATAAAATGGGAAGTGCGCCGCATGCTGCCAAGGCATAAAAGAATTGTTCCGGGTTTGGTTCGCTGAGTGCGCGTTCCAGCTCCTTCCAGACTCGTTCTGCTACCAGTGCGTCGACTTCACCTGCTGCGACCATGTGTTGCATGAGTATTAATGTTTCGGGCGCGATATGAAATCCGAGCTGCGCGTAACGTGCGAGAAAACGGCCAAGGCGTAAAATACGTACCGGATCTTCGGCGAAGGCTGGCGATACGTGCCGTAATATTTTTTGTTGTAAATCCTGCTGGCCATGATAGGGATCAATCACTTCTTGCGTGTCAGGATCAACCGCCATCGCATTAATCGTGAGATCGCGGCGAATTAAATCTTCTTCCAGGGTCACAGCGGGTGAAGTATCAAACGTAAACCCTTGATAACCCGGTTTGACCTTGCGTTCCATGCGCGCCAAGGCGTATTCCTCGCCGGACTTGGGATGCAGGAAAACAGGAAATTCCTTGCCAACTTGCTGATAGCCGAGTTTTAGCATGTCGTTGATGGCCGCCCCAACGACTACCCAATCTCGCTCTTTAACTGGCAAACCCAGTAATTTATCGCGAACTGCTCCACCGACTAGATAAATTTTCATGTACTATATAACCCTCTTAAATCCACAGTGAAGCGAACGTGACCGATAAACAAATGACCGAACTGCTAGGCCTGGTGGTTTCCTATTTTGGGAATAGTGTGGCAGTAGAGGCAGACAATGGGCAAGTCTTTCAATGCCATTTGCGTCGTAATCAAACATTGCCAGTAGTAGGCGATCGTGTGCGTTGGCAGTTAGATGATAATAGCCAAACCGGTACTATTAACAGCATTGAAGAGCGAGCGTCTGTGTTGGGACGCAGTGATGGTCATGGCAATATGAAGCCCATCGCGGCCAATATCGACAGTTTGGTGATTGTGATGGCACCACCACCTATTTTTTCAGAATATCTCGTTGATCGATATTTGATCGCTTCGGAATTGTTAAATCTTGAACCCATTATTGTGGTTAACAAAGCAGATCTACTAGCGGCAGATGATAAAGACATGCTGCGACACCGTTTGAATCCGTATCAACAGGTTCCTTATCCTGTTGTCCTCTCAAGTGTCGTTATCGATGACGGTTTAAAGCAACTCAATGATTTTTTAAGTAAAAAAACGGCTGTGTTAGTGGGTCCTTCGGGGGTTGGTAAGTCGTCCATTATTTCTGCGCTTGGGGATGATACGGAAATTAAAATTGGTAATGTGAGTCCTAAGGGGGCTGGCAAGCATACCACGACGGCAACCCGTCTTTATCATATGCCACATGGTGGTCAACTCATTGACTCGCCCGGTGTGCGGGAATTTAATTTGTGGCCAGTGAATAAAAAAGAGGTTTTACGCGGGTTTAAAGAGTTTGGGCAATACCTTTCCGGCTGTAAATTCCGCGATTGTCAGCATACCGTTGAACCTGGCTGTGCTGTGCAAGAGGCAGTGGCCGATGGTAAGATTAGCCCGGTTCGTTTTGCAAGCTATCAAGAATTTATGAAGAAAGCACAAAGAGAATGAGTGTCATGATAAATAACGCACGTGAGCTTCATCGCATACGCAGTTTTGTACGGCGTGATGGCCGTATTACCAGCGGGCAAGCACGTGCTTATGCCGAGCTTTTGCCCAAGTTTGGTTTGTCTGTCGACCAAGGCTTGATCAATTATGATCAGGTGTTTGGCCGTTCGGCGCCGCGTTTTCTAGAAATTGGCTTTGGTTTGGGGCAATCATTATTGGCGGCCGCAGCAGCGCATCCGGATAAGGATTTTATTGGTGTTGAAACACATAAACCGGGAGTAGGCGCCCTTTGTGTGGGTATTGAAAGCCAGCAGCTGACTAATTTGCGAGTGTTTTACGCCGATGTAATTGATGTTTTGAGTAAAGCCTTACCTCCGGCAGGATTAGATGGTGTGCAAATCTTTTTTCCCGATCCATGGCAGAAGCGTCGTCATCATCCGCGTCGTTTGATACAGCCTGCTTTTATTAAGTCGCTATTATCTCCGTTAAAAACTGGAGCGAGTGTGCATCTTGCTACTGATTGGCAGGATTATGCCAAACACATGCTCGCTGTTTTATCAGCAGAACCTCAGTTGATCAATCTTTCTGCTTCCGCACTATTTTCACTCGAACGTTCACCTTATCGTCCCATCATCAGCAAGTTTGAGCGACGTGCTTTACGTGAAGGCCGTGGCGTGTGGGATTTGCAATTTGCTAAGCACTATTGTTAGTATTTGTTCAATCAATTAACTGGGAAATCCTCATGCTACGCAATGCACGTTTTATATTGTTACTCGTTTTGATCGGTTTGTTAATGGGTTGCGGTCCTGTCTATAAAACTGAATACAAATATATGCCGCCTAAATCGCAAACAGGCAAAATGTGTGTGTCGCAATGCGTGCAAAACCGCGGAACTTGCGAACAAATGTGTCAAATGCGCAATGACACTTGCCGTGCGCAAGCAAAACAAAACGCTTTATATCAATACGAAATTTATAAAGAAGAACAACAGGATCGCGGCAAACCAATAGAGAAACATGTTAGCGATTTTGATGAAAGTTATAACTGCAATCAAAATTGCAATTGTGCGCCGACGTACAATGCTTGTTATTCCGCTTGCGG
>CAYUYG010000041.1:0-9616 GCA_964449125.1 uncultured Coxiellaceae bacterium
TTCTCCAGCATATGCGCTAGCTTGCCGCCAGGAGCAGCACACGCATCCAATACAGACAGTCCCGGTGCTAATTGCAGTAAATCAGCCGCTAATTGCGCTGCACCATCTTGCACAGACACTTCACCTTGCGCAAATCCCGGCAAACTTAATACAGGCACTGGCGGATCTAAAATAATACCGCTATCCGTTGCCAGTAGTGGTTGCGCACTACCCAGAGTCGCTAATTTTTGCAAATAACTATCACGCGTGACACGCTGCTGATTTACACGCAGCGCAAAAGGGGGATGCGCATTATTTGCTGTTAATATCGCTTGCCAATGCTCGGGCCATGCCGATTGCATGGCTTCAATCCACCACTCAGGATGCGCGTAGTGTGCCTCCTGATCAGCATTAATAAGGGCTTCCCACTCGGCTTTCCGCCGCAAATAACCGCGCAATACAGCATTCGTCAAACCACGCGCCCAGGATTTTTTTAATTTCCCGGCGGCGTTAACGGTTTCCGTTACCGCAGCATATTCCGGCATGCGCATATCCAATAATTGATACAAGCCAACTAGCAACAAGGCATGAACATCACTGTCTTTTTCTTTCATGGGTCTTTCAAGTAAATGGCTTAATATCACATCAAGGCGCATGTAAAAACGGCACACGCCATAACACACTGCTTGTACAAACGCACGATCACGCGCGTCTGTCATATTCGCTAAAGCAGGTTCCAAACAATCAGATAATGAACGGCCATCCGCGACATCAGCAATGATACGCGCAGCTTGTAAACGTAAATTTAGGGTCATATGAAGTGTTGGCCAACTAGAAGTTCAGTGTGTTTAGCATTATAGAAATCGGATACGGATAAAATCTTGCCGCCCGGTAATTGTAATTCCAGTAAACGCAGCACCCCCGCACCAGTTGCAATATCGATGCCATCACGACCAGCATAGACAATGGTGCGCGGTTCGCTTTGATGATCACGTGCGATCACTTTGGCTTTCCATATCCGCAGATTCTGATCTTTCCAAGAGGTGTAGGCGACAGGCCAAGGATTAAACGCACGAATTTCACAGGCCAGTTCTTCAGCCGGTCGCATCCAATCAATCAAAGCTTCTTCTTTACTAATTTTGTGCGCATAAGTGGTGAGGGAATTATCTTGGGGTTTAGCTTCAATTTTTTCTTGTGCAAGTAAATTAACTGTTTCAATTAAAGCATCCGCACCGAGCCTCGCCATTTTATCGTGAAGTGTTTGCGATGTTTCTTCCGGATCCAACACATATTGGCGCTGCAGCAACACCGGACCGGTATCCAAACCCTGATCCATTTGCATGATGGAAACACCGGTAATGGTATCGCCTGCAAACAGGGTGCGTTGAATAGGCGCAGCACCGCGCCAACGTGGTAATAAGGAAGGATGGATATTAATGCAACCCAAACGCGGAATGCGCAATACGGCGGCTGGCAACAACATGGCATAGGCTGCGACTACCATCACGTCCGCATGAAAATCTGTCAGACGCTCTTCTTCATAAGAACTTTTTAAAGTGGTCGGTTGATAAACCGGCAATTGATATAACAAAGCGCTTTCTTTTACGGGGCTTGGCGTGACTTTTAAACCGCGGCCTGATGGACGATCCGGTTGTGTGTACACAGCCACTACTTGGTGATCAGAATGCACCAATGCTTCCAGCGCAACCGCCGCAAACGCCGGCGTGCCTGCGAAAATAATTTTTAAAGAAGGAATAGTCATCCATTCAACTCCCTATTCCTTGCGACTTTTTTTAATTTTATTTAATAATCGTTCGCGCTTGAGACGAGAAAGATGATCAATAAACAAAATGCCATTCAAATGATCGATTTCGTGCTGAATACAAATGGCAAGCAAGCCTTCCGCTTCCATTTCAAACTTTTTTCCATCCAGATAAGTACCACGAAAACGTAAGCTTGCAGCACGGTCAATTTTATCACCCATGCCCGAACCCACTGACAGGCAGCCATGAAAATCATCTTGCTTGCCTTCACTGTGTATGATTTCAGGATTTAGAACACACACGGGCTGATTACGTTCCTCCGTAATATCCATCACAAAAAAACGCTGATGAATATTAACTTGGGTGGCGGCAAGTCCTACGCCGCGCGCGTGATACATGGTTTCATACATGTCATCCACCATGCGTCGAAAATTTGCATCCACTTCTGACACGGGTCTTGCGACGGTACGCAAACGTGGATCAGGATATTTCAGTATTTCTAATAAAGCCATAAACAGCACTCACCCTAAATTTATCACGATCAACTTTCATCATTTAATAGCGTTGCTTGCAGCAAGCCATCTTTATATTTCTGTTGAGCCTCTTCATTTTCGCCTAAATGCTCAAGCAATTTGCCGTATTCGAGATAAGCGGCGGGATTCGGACCACGCGCTAAACAACGTTCAAAATAATCTTTGGCCTTACCCCATAATTGCGCACGCACACACAACCTGCCCAATGTCAGCAGTAATTCAGACTGCTGCCCATAGGCTTTCAACCAAGCGCCGGCAACGACTAATTGTCGATTCACATTCGGATAAGCCAGCAATCCATAAATCACGGCCAATTGCGGCTGCCAGGTATGTTTTAAAGCCTGCCGAATTAACTCTTCAATTTCCTTATCAAGATTGAAGATGGTTTTAAACCGTTGTAACTGAGTGACGTAAGCCAGTATCACATCCGGATTTTTGCGTGCACTGCGTGGCATATCGTTCCAGACTTGTCGCACAGCATCCAAACTTTTGTTACCTGCAACACGCAATAATTCGCAGTAAAGATTTTTTTCAAATAAGTCGGCTTGTTGCGCGTTCAAAACTTTTGCCTTGCGCAAACTGGGTAAAATAGTCTGTAAATGCTGCCAATCACCCAAGTGTACGTACACTTTTTCTAGCAGACGTAACACGCGCGGATGCCGAGGAGATACTTCTCGTAAACGACTCAGAGTGGCTGCAGCCTGTTCATAATGTTGCTGTTCCATTTCCAATTCAGCCTGGGTAATACCAATGGCAAATTCCGCGGTCGGTGCAATTTGATAAGCAGCCTTAATATATTGATCGCGACGTTCAAACGCGCCTTGTTCTTGAGCAGCACGGGCAGCACCCAAATAATTCATTAAGGGTTCAACGGACTGGTTCGAACCAGAAATTAATAAACGTTCTGCTTTTTTAAATCGACCTTCAATCAGCAAAGCTAACCCGTGCTGGGTTTTACTATATGAACGATGTTCACGACGGAAACGCAGCCAATTTTTGATGCGGTACCACCAAAACTGCACACGATCCACGCTGGATATCAACACATAAAACAGGAAAAAAACGATGACCAAACTAATAGCTGCAAACCAGACTGGCATTTGCACCATCCAGGGTTGAAACACTAGAAACACAAAACCCGGATGATTAATAAAAAAGATGCCTGCCCAGACTGAGACAACCAGAAAGATCAAGAAAATGATTAAACGCAGCATGAGTGTTCTCCTCAGGTTGCCGTGTCTGGCGCAGGTTGCGGTTGGTCAAATAAAGCGAGTGTTTCCGCTAAATTGACATCAGCTGGTTTGATACGGGTAGTTTGCAAGGTCTGCAATTGGGTCAGCATCGCCTGAGCAGTTTCATTTTGCACAAAATATTTTTTCACCCAATCGTTGGCACGTGTCAGCGCTGCCTGATAAACCGGCTCATTGTGATTGAGTACTGCCCACATGGCTTGCTCAAGTTGCGCATGCAAGTTTTGGTATAGAAATATTTTTTCTTCCGGCAAGATCAAGGGCAACGCATTCGAACCGTTGTAGCGCACGATCACAATCTTACGCAAGGCCTGCCAGGAACGATCCAATCCTGTACGCCACCAAGATTGATCTACTGGGGCAGGTTCTATTTTTTCTGCGGGCTGACTGAGTGGACTCGCTGGCAAAGCCAATTGCTCGACCTGATTATTTATTGCGGATAAATTGACATAGATTTGAGTGACATCCACTTTAGGCAAGGCTTGTAAACGAGCAATATCGGACGCAATCGCTTTACGCACTGCCAATAAATTGGGGTCTTGCGGCGCTTGCAGGGTTTGCTCTGCTCGGGACAACATCGCAATGGCCATTTCTATATTATAGGAAAATTGCAATTGGTCATTTGCAAGTTTCACCAAATACTGTGCTTCTGCCGCATGCCATTTATCCAAATCACCTTTCTGTGCTGAACGCCAGTCAGCCAGTGTTTGCTCTTGTTGCGCTTCATTTTTTTGCACGGCGGCTTGCAAGTCAGTTACGTTTTGTTGCAAAGCGCTAAAGTCGGCTGTGTGCGAACTAGAACTATCCTGCATTTGCACCACTGTTTTCGTAAAGGTGGTATGCAATTTGGTAATAGCGAAATAAACATAAATGAAACCTGCAACCAGTATGATCACACCAATGAGTGAAAAAAATATACCCAGCCTGCCCCAGGTAGAACCTTTACTTGTTGTAGGCGGAGGGGTTTGATTTTCATCGGTCATTGACTATTCCTCTTACTGATAACATCGATAATTGCTTGATGGCTCGCGTTATTGGCCACCCATATTGTCTGAAAACCTAAAGCCTGCGCAAGCGTTTTTATCCTCTCGCTAACGACGATTAAAGGTACATTTTTTATACGTGGCCAACCCGATTCGCCCAAAATTATTTTTAAATTTTGTATGCTCTCAAATGAAGCACAGACAATTGCATCAATATCCTTATTATCGAGACTGTCCAAGCCTTTATTTTCTACAGCCGAACGCAGGGGCAAGGTCCGCTTGTAAGCCACCACGGATAATATCTGCGCACCGCGCTCCGCCAATTCATGCTCCAATACGTCACGCCCACCTTCACCACGAATAATCGCCACTTTTTTATCCTGTAAGTGCTGGAATTCAGGCATCGCAATTAATGCTTCGCTGCTCCAGTCAGTATGGGGATAAACCGCATTATACCCGGCCCCACGTAATGCCGCGGCCGTGATCGCACCGACTGCTGCAAACTGGGTGCGCGGCGGAAAAACTGGCCATGCTTTACGAATAGAGGGAATGCTGACACGCACCGCATGGGGACTGACAAAAATAATCCAGTCCTGCTCACCCAATGCTGCAATGCCTTGTTCAAAAGCTGCCTTGTCTGGCGGTGGAGCAAACGCAATCGTCGGAAAATGTTCAGCTTGACCGCCATTTTGTGCAATCATTTGACACAGATGATCGCCTGGCTCGCCCGGACGCGTGACTAATACTTTAAATCCCTGCAATGCCTTACTCATAAAACTCCTTTAAAATAGCTGCTGCACCCTGTTGCAATAATTCTTCACCACCACGATCGCCAATCGCATTCGCATGATCCATCGCGCCCGTCTGCTGTGTACGTATGATACGGGTTCCGTCACTGTTTGCGACCAAACCGCGCAAAACGAGTTTATCCGCTTCCCGTACGGCAAATGCCGCAACCGGTACTTTACAACCCCCATTTAAACGTCGGCATAATGCGCGCTCTGCTGTTACACAAGCATGGGTGGTCACATCATTCAATGGCTGAATCAAATCTAACACATGCGCATCCTCCGCGCGGCATTCAATACCGAGCGCGCCTTGTCCGGCTGCTGGCAAAACTTCATCAGTGGGTAAATAACTGCTAATTCTTGCGCCAAGTCCCATCCGTTTTAAGCCGGCTGCCGCTAACACAATGGCATGGTAATCACCCGCATCGAGCTTATTTAAACGGGTATTGATGTTACCGCGCAGATTTTTAAATGTCAGCTCGGGTCGGAGCGCACGCAACTGGGTCTGTCGCCTCAGGCTGGAGGTACCAATCGAGGCGCCGCGGGGCAATTCGGCCAATGTTTTATAAGTATTCGATACAAAAACATCGCGCGGCTCTTCACGCTTGCCAATCACGGGTAATATTAAACCAGCGGGCAATTCCATGGGCACATCTTTCATCGAATGGACTGCGATATCCGCCTTGCCCGATAATAATGCTTCTTCCAATTCCTTGACAAACAAGCCTTTACCGCCGATTTCAAGGAGGTTTACATTTAACTGCCGGTCAGCTTCAGTCGTGATACCCAATAATTCAATAGATAAATGCGGATGCTGTTGCAACAGCAGCATTTTAATGGATTCAGCCTGCTCCAAAGCTAGCGGGCTTTCACGGGTTGCGATAATGAGATGTCTTTTAGTCATTGGGTGCCTATCTAAGTTATGTCATATCTTACCGATTCAATTTGCTGTACTCTAACTGTTTATTTATGTACACAGGTATTGGGTATGCCAGAACAATTGCTCAAAAAATTTTCGATTGATGTGCAGGAAAAACTCTATGAAACCCAGCATCCTGAAGGCACATTGGCCGTTTTTCAAACTCGTCAATTCGGTAAAATCTTAACCCTCAATGGCGACATCATTATTTCTGAGCAGGACAGTTTTTTTTATCACGAAATGATGACACATCCTGCACTGTTCTCCCACCCCAATCCACAAAAAATTGCTGTCATTGGACCTTACGCTGGCATAATTGAAGAAATTTTAAAACATTCTTCGGTAACACACATTGCCTGCGTTCAAGAAAATCTTGTCTATGCAACCATCGTGCAACAATTTTTTCCTGAATTAGCTGTCGCACAACTCAACCCGCGAGTAACCACCCATGCCCTTTCTGTTGCGCAATGGTTAACTCAATCACCTGACAAATTCGATATTATTATTGATACGCGCTCAGTCGAAGCTGGTCATCGTCAGGAAAATTTTAACACCATGCTGAATGAACAAAGCATTCTGGTAAAATCCTGTCCGTCATTTTTACTCCAGTTTGAAACATTAAAAACCGAATTACTGGTCATACAGGGCGCTGGCTTTAACGACTGGCAATTATTAGGCTTTCCGCAGCCCAGTTATCCGCACGGATTGCGCTCAGCCTTACTCGCATTGAAAGGCTCGAGCATTAAACGCATCCCAGAAAAGAAAATTTTCAACCGTAGCTTTGCCACGCGATATTATAATTTGGACACTCATAAAGCCGCATTGGTCGTGCCGGAATATATGAGAGAATTAACATTTTAAGCTATACTAGCGCTTTGAAAAAAGGAATGGGTATGTCAAAAACCAATTTTTTAAAGAACCTGGCCAATCAATTAAGCGATGCCTTGCCCTCACACATCGGCACACTCAAAAAGGATTTTGAGAAGAACTGCCATCATATTCTCTCGAAAGCATTTGCAAAATTTGACTTGGTAACCCGTGATGAATTCGACACGCAAACCAAGGTTTTACTGCGCACACGCAAAAAACTTGAAGAGCTGGAAACGCATCTTAAGACGCTGGAAACCTTGTTAAAGAAAAAAAACCATAAATAGTTTACAGCCACACCATTGAAAAACAGGATGTTGAATGCTGGATAATATTATTAATTCTTTTACACAGAATGACTATGAAGTCGTTAGCCGCGAAGTACCCTTCGAAGGTTTCTTCCGCATGGCGCGCTATCAAATACGTTTTCGTTTGTTCAATGGCGGCTGGAGCAATATTGTTACTCGCGAAATTATGGAGCGTAAATCCGCAGCCGGTGTGCTACCTTATGATCCTGTACTCGATCAAGTCATTTTAATTGAGCAATTTCGTCCAGGCGCACTTGCCAATCCACCGAGTCCCTGGCTGATTGAAACCGTTGCCGGTGTATTTGAACCGAACGATAAACCCGCAGACATCGCAGTCCGTGAAGCAAATGAAGAAGCAGGTTGTGAAATACTAGACCTTTATCCTATTTGCGAGTATTTTGTCAGCCCCGGTGGTAGCAACGAATATTTTCATCTTTATTGCGGCCGCATCGACGCGACGAATGCAGGCGGCGTCTTTGGCCTGGCGGAAGAAAATGAAGACATACGTGCGGTGATTTTACCGGCAGACGAAGCATTTGTCTGGTTACAGGAAGGCAAAATCAAAACATCCCCCGCCATTATTTCATTACAATGGCTTTTGTTAAATCGTGAATGGTTAAGACAACTATGGCAGACAAAATAACGCCCAAGTCGAAAACAAAACTGGCTTATACAGCAGAAGCAATTGAAGTATTAAGCGGACTCAAACCCGTAAGCCGTCGTCCCGGCATGTACACAGACACCACTAATCCTAATCATTTGGCACATGAAGTCATTGATAATAGCGTGGACGAAGCACTTGAACACTTCGCCAATCGCATTGACGTGATTTTTCATAAAGATGGTTCATTGGAAGTTATCGACAATGGCCGCGGCATGCCTGTCGATATTCATCCGGAAGAAAAAGTCTCCGGTGTTGAACTAATTTTAACGCGTTTGCACAGCGGCGCGAAATTTTCCAATAAACAATATAATTTTTCTGGCGGCTTGCACGGTGTGGGTATTTCCGTTGTGAATGCTTTGTCAAAAAAATTAGAAGTCACCATCAAACGTGGTGGCAATGTCTATATGATGAAGTTCACGCACGGTGATAAAGCTTCAGAATTACTCACCACGGGTAAAGCCCCGAAGGGTGAAAGCGGCACAAGCGTTCGCTTTTGGCCAGAAGAAAAATATTTTGACGCAGCACGTTTTGCCGTTAATAAATTAAAACATACCATGCGTGCGAAAGCCGTCCTCTGTCCTGGCTTGCATGTCACCTATCTCGATGAGCATTCCGGCGACAAAGAAGAATGGTATTACGAAAACGGCTTAAGTCATTATCTGCAAGAATCCATCGGCAATGCAGAACGCATACCGGATGAACCTTTTTTAGGTACGTTTGCGAGCGAAAATGAAGCCGTTGATTGGGCTGTTATTTGGCTGCCAGAAGGCGGCACCAATTTAGTATCTGAAAGCTATGTGAATCTCATTCCCACGCCGCTCGGCGGCACACACGTAAATGGTTTTAGAACTGGCTTGTCTGACGCACTACGTGATTTTTGTGAATTCCGCAACTTATTACCACGTGGAATTAAACTGACAGCTGATGATGTATGGGAACAATGTGCTTATATCATTTCAGCAAAATTAAATGATCCGCAATTTGCTGGTCAGATGAAAGAACGGCTTTCATCGCGTGAATGCGCAACGTTTGTATCAGGCGTGGTTAAAGATGCCTTTACCTTATGGTTGAATCAACATGTTGCCATCGGTGAAGCACTGGCCAATCTTGTGATTACCAATGCACAAAAACGTTTAAAAGCAGCTCAAACCGTCGCACGTAAAAAAGTCACGGCGGGCCCTGCCTTACCAGGCAAATTAATTGATTGCACGCAACAGGATCTCGCACGCAGTGAATTATTTTTGGTGGAAGGTGACTCAGCAGGCGGCTCCGCAAAACAGGCGCGCAATCGCGAATTCCAAGCGGTCATGCCCTTGCGCGGTAAAATTTTAAATACCTGGGAAGTCGATTCCAGTACTGTTTTATCATCACAAGAAATTCACGATATTGCCGTCGCCATTGGCGTTGATCCAGGATCAGCAGATCTTGAACGCTTGCGTTACGGTAAAATTTGTATTCTCGCGGATGCCGATTCAGACGGTAATCACATTGCTACTTTGCTGTGTGCCTTATTTGTTAAACATTTTCGTCCACTTGTGGAAGGCGGCCATATTTATATCGCC
>CAYUYG010000042.1:0-9601 GCA_964449125.1 uncultured Coxiellaceae bacterium
CTGCCGGTGTTAGGATCAATTTGTTCGACTAATTTACTGGTGTAAGTTGACATGAGTTTATTTAAACTGCGGTATTCAATAATGATTTTAGGCAACGCAAAGTCATGCGCTAGTTCTTGTAATACATTATCAGCAGTCGAAGCTTGACCTGTTGGGGTTTTTTGTAAAGTAGGTAACTTTAATTTTTGAAATAAAATTTCTTGTAATTGTTTGGGCGAATTCATGTTGAATGATTCACCCGCCAATTGAAAAGCTTCTTTTTCCAGTTCCAGTAAACGTTTTTGTAATTCTTTACCTTGCATTTCGAGTTTTTGCGGATCAATGAGAACGCCCTTGCGTTCCATTGCTGAGAGCACAGGAACAAGTGGCATTTCTATCTCGGTAAAAATACGATGCAAGCCTTTTTCATCTTGGACGCGCGGCCATAATTTATTATGTATTTGCAGCGTAACGTCTGCATCTTCTGCTGCATACACGCCCGCTTTTTCAAGCTCGATTAAATTAAACGTAACTTGTTTACTACCTTTTCCAGCGACTTCTTCAAAAGTGATGGGACGCCAACCTAAATATTTTAGTGCAAGCGAATTCATATCGTGATTATTGCCAGCGCTATCTAAAACATACGATTCAAGCATGGTGTCATAGGCAGCGCCTTGCAGATAAACACCGTGATTGGCCAGCACTTCCATATCATATTTCATATGCTGACAAATTTTTTGAATGCGGGGATTCTCTAGTGCCGATTTAAATTTCGCCAGCACTTGTTCTTCTGACAGTTGAGTTGGTGCATCAGGATAATCGTGACCAAATGGAATATAAGCTGCTTTACCTGGTTCGATGGCAAAGGATAAACCCACTAGTTTTGCATTCATATAATCAATGCTGGTTGTTTCAGTATCGAATGCAAAACAATCTGCCGCATTAATTAGCGCAGCCCAGGTATCTAATTCTTGTTCTGTCGTCACCAGTGCATAATCTTTATGTTTTTCGCTGTTATCGTGTTCTGCTTCTTTTAGTAATTCTGCCAGCCAACCCTTAAATTCCATTTCTTTATACAATTCAAGCAAACGCTTTTTGTCGGGTGCACGTAAGGTTAATTGCTCAAACGGCAGAGATAATTCGACATCCAATTTAATCGTGACCAATTGTTTGGTCATGGGAATTTGTGTGAGACTGTCGCGAAGTTTTTCGCCGACTTTACCTTTTACATTCGCAGCATTGGCAATGATATTGTCGAGTGAACCGTGTTCTTGCAGCCATTTCGCAGCCGTTTTTGGGCCAACTTGTGGCACACCGGGAATATTATCGGAAGTGTCACCCACGAGCGTTAAATAATCGATAATACGTTCTGGCGGGACGCCAAATTTATTTTTTACTCCCTCAATATCCATGAGCGTATTGGTCATCGTGTTAATCAATGTCACGTCTTCATTTACCAATTGCGATAAATCTTTATCGCCTGTCGAAACCAAAACTTTCATCTTTTGTGCAATAGCTTGTTTGCTCAACGTGCCAATGACATCATCTGCTTCAACCCCTTCCACGACGACAATGGGCAGGCCGAGCGCATCAATAATATCGTGAATGGGCTTTATTTGTAGGGATAAGTCATCAGGCATCGCCTGACGAGTGGCTTTGTATTCTGTATAAATTTCATCACGAAAAGTTTTACCCTTCGCGTCAAATACGATTGCAATATGATCAGGCTGATAATCACTCAGCAGCTTTTTAAGCATGTTAACGATGCCGTACACAGCGCCAGTGGGTAAACCTTTGGAATTTGCCAAGGCTGGTAGTGCATGGAATGCACGATACAGATACGATGAACCATCTACGAGGATAAACATTTTTTTGCGCTCTGACATGACATTCTCAAGTGAAGGAAGCCTGCTTTGTAACCGCACATTGTAGCAATATTATAAATAATGTACAGCGCGATCAGCTTCCTATAGCAATCGTCATGGACTGGTATATAATTGATGCCACTTGTCACAGGGAGGTGAATCATGATTCGTGTTATAGCGGTTTTATTTGGTATTGGTTTTATTTTTGCCGGCGTGGCAGGTTTTTTTCCTGCATTTATGCCGAATGGACTCTTATTTGGGCTGTTCGAAGTTAATTCAATGCACAACATTGTACACATAGCGAGCGGCGTCATTGCTATTATGGCAGCAACCAGTCACAAATATTCCCGCCTTTATTTTCAAATTTTTGGCATTGTTTATGCAATCGTCGCCATCTTGGGCTTTGCCCTCAATGGTGATTTGTCATTTATAATGATGCATGTCAACATGGCAGATAATTTTCTGCATGTAGGCATTGCGATTGTTGCCTTGTATATGGGTTTTTTCTTCCGCCGAGCTGAGGCTTAATTACCGAATCCAGCCCATACACCAAACCGTGTATGGGCATCTATAGCCACCTGCATAGTCTGCGGTGTGCGTCGCCTTGTAATGTATGGCTAGATAGTGTAGTTATTCGGTCTCAAATGGCTTTATGATGGAGATCAGCTACGTGAGCACATCCCTTTGGGAAAAATGTTTAGGTTCTCTCGAGAGCGAGTTTCCCTCTCAACAATTTAATACCTGGATCCGTCCCCTGCAGGCTGAACACGTCGAGGGAACGCTGGTCTTGCTTGCGCCTAATCGTTTTGTTTTAGACTGGATTGCTGAGCGTTTTTTGCTACGTATTAATGAATTAGTAAAACAATTTAGCGATAATAAGCCACCTGCAGTTGTCTTAGAAATAGGCAGCAAACGAGTTGATGCGCCTAAAATCAGCATGGAACCACGAGCCACATCATCCCCGGTTAGCTCAAGTTCAAACTCAGCCAAGGCAGGATTTTCTGCTGATAATAGTACTTATCGCAGTAATCTAAATCTAAATTTTCGCTTTGAAAATTTTGTGGAAGGTAAATCTAATCAATTAGCAAAAGCGGCTTCTTTCCAAGTCGCGGAAAATCCCGCGGTGGCTTATAACCCGCTTTATTTGTATGGCGGCGTTGGTTTAGGTAAGACACATTTGTTGCATGCGATTGGCAATCAAATTATTGCCAATAATCCCAAAGCCAAGGTGCTTTATTTGCATTCGGAACGTTTTGTTGCAGATATGGTAAAGGCTTTGCAGACTAATACCATGAATGAATTCAAGCGTTTTTATCGCACGGTAGATGCGCTGCTAATTGACGATATCCAATTTTTTGCTGGTAAAGATCGTTCACAAGAAGAGTTTTTCCATACGTTTAATGCGTTGTTGGAAAGTCAGCAGCAAGTTATTTTAACGTGTGATCGTTATCCTAAAGAAATTAATGGCGTTGAAGAACGCTTAAAATCGCGTTTTGGCTGGGGTTTAACCGTGTCGGTTGAGCCACCGGAGCTTGAAACACGCGTGGCAATTTTAATGAGTAAGGCGGAGCAAACCAATATTAACTTGCCTTATGAAGTAGCGTTTTTTGTCGCTAAACGAATACGCTCGAATGTACGTGAACTGGAAGGTGCGCTAAAACGCATCAGTGCTAATGCGCATTTCACAGGCAAGGCAATCACCTTGGATTTTGTCAAAGAAGCATTGCGTGATTTACTGGCATTGCAGGATAAATTAGTGACGATCGACAATATTCAGCGCACCGTTGCAGAATATTACAAAATAAAAGTCGCAGATTTATTATCGAAACGTCGCAATCGTTCAGTTGCAAGGCCGCGACAAATTGCGATGGCGCTCGCGAAAGAATTAACTAATCACAGCTTGCCGGAAATTGGTGATGCATTTGGTGGTCGCGATCATACCACTGTTTTACATGCGTGCCGCATGATTACAGGATTAAAACAATCTGATGCGGACATCGAAGAAGATTACACAAACTTATTGCGAATATTAACTACATAAGAGAAGCAGACATGGACATTATTGTACAACGCGAAGCGCTTTTAAAACCCCTGCAAGCAGTGAGCGGTGTTGTTGAAAAAAAGCAGACATTACCTGTCCTTTCAAATGTATTGTTAACGATTAAAGATGATAATTTGCTACTGACTGGTACAGATCTTGAAATCGAATTAATTGGATTTGTGCGCATTGAATCGAAAAGCGCAGAAGGTTCAACAACGGTTTCCGCACGAAAATTATTTGATATTTGTCGTGCTTTACCAGAGGGCTGTGCACTGCGGTTATCGTTAGAAAAAAATTATTTAGTCGTGCGTGCGGGTGAAAGTTGTTTTATGTTAAATACCTTGCCGCCACAAGACTTTCCTAATCTGGAAGAAAGTGATTACGCAATTGAATTTAAAATTAAACAAACCCATTTAAAAAATTTACTTACTAAAACGTATTTTGCAATGGGTCAACAGGATGTACGCCATTATTTAAACGGTGCATTTTTGGATATTAGTCCGAACTCGATTAAGTGTGTGGCAGCAGACGGCCATCGCCTCGCATTAATGACTGTGCACGATGAGAATATTGGTAACGTGGAAGCGCGTGTTATTTTGCCGCGTAAAAGTGTGTTGGAACTGGTGCGCTTACTAGCCAACGATCAGGATGAGGACGTGGCGATTGCTATTGGCGAAGGTCGTTTTCGCATCATGATGTCTGACTATATTTTTACCTCTAAATTAATTAATGCTCAATACCCAGACTATAATCGTCTCATTCCCAGTGGCACGACCGTTGCTATTGGTGATCGTGAAACGATCAAGCATGCACTCACAAGGGCATCGATTCTCTCGAATGAAAAATTTCGTGGTGTACGTTTTCAGTTAGAGGCCAGTAAGCTGCGTATTACTGCCAATAATTCCGATCAAGAGCAAGCTGAAGAAGCGGTTGCGCTGGAATATGCAGGTAATCAAATGGAAATCGGTTTTAATGTAGCCTATTTGCTGGATGTTGTTTCTACAATTAACACAAAAAATATTCGCTGCGCTTTTACTGGGCCCAATGATGGCGTTTTAATCGAACCAGCCAGTAATGACCACCATCCTTATGCTAGTTTGTATGTGGTTATGCCAATGCGACTGTAAGGCCCTATGCCGATCTCTTCTCTTCGTGTAGCTGATTTCCGTAATGTAACGGCGCTGGAACTAGCGCCGCATACGGATGGCTTAAATCTCATTTGTGGCGATAATGGTAGCGGTAAAACCAGTTTGCTTGAGGCTATTCATTATTTAGGATCGGGTAAATCATTCCGAAGTTCAGTTGCTACACGCTTGGTGCGCCACGAAACCGATAAATTTTCCCTTTTTGCTCAAGTAGTTAATGATGCTAATCATCAAATAATGCTTGGCGTTGAGCGTGATATAAAAGGCAGTACTCGTCTACGTAGAGATGAAAAAGATCTGCAAAGTTTTACTGATTTTGCCTATTTGTTACCGGTTCGTTTGATTAATTCTCAATCACACCATCTTTTTGAGTCTGGCCCTATTTATCGGCGTAAATATTTAGATTGGGGATTATTTTACCAGTCAGATAATTTTTTGCATTGTTGGCGTCAGTTTGAACGCATTCTTAAGCAGCGAAATGCTGGATTGCGGGATAGGCGTGCTAAAAATGAACTCATTGGTTGGACAACTGAGTTAATTAAATATGCTTTAGAACTCAATGACTTGCGCCAGAGCTATGTACAAACATTGGCTCCTTTGGTAGAAAAAATTGCAAGTGAGTTATTGGGGCTTTCTTTTGCACAGCTTGAAATAAAGTATCTGCCTGGATGGGACAATAGCCAGAATTATGAAGATGTTTTGGCAACTTCCTACTTCGATGATTTACGTGTGGGTCATACACAAAATGGACCCCACCGAGCTGATATCGATATTCGGTTAAATAATGTTTCTGTTAAGCATTTTTTATCCAGAGGACAGCAAAAATTACTTATTTGTGCTATGATACTGGCCCAAGGTATGTTATTGGCTAAACAAGCAAATAAAGGGCTTATTTACCTGGTAGATGACTTACCTTCTGAGTTAGATGCTCAGAGTAGACAAAGGCTTATTTCATTATTATTGACGCAACAGTCGCAAGTGTTTATCACGGCCATCGAAAGTGCGTCCATTTGTGAATTTATTGATAGCCAATCCAAGGTGCCAGTAAAACTGTTTCACGTGGAACATGGCCAGCTGGTGAAGAGCAGCGAGTAGGTTAAAAGGCTGCTTAAGAGTAGGCAAATGAGCCAATTTCTCTTATAATAGTAGTATAAGTTATTGGATAGTTTAAAAAATCAGTTAAAAAAGCGCAGTCAAATCTTAGGAGTATAACTCAGTGGGTATGAATACAGCCGAAAGCTATGATTCCTCAAAGATAAAAGTCTTAAAAGGCCTTGATGCGGTGCGTAAACGTCCCGGCATGTACATTGGCGACACTGAAGATGGCACAGGGTTACACCATATGGTGTTTGAGTTAGTTGATAACTCAATTGACGAAGCGTTAGCAGGCTTTTGTAATACAGTGTGGGTCACAATTCACTCAGATGAGTCAGTTTCGGTAAAAGATAATGGCCGCGGTATCCCAGTGGATATACATCCTGAAGAAGGTCGATCAGCTGCAGAAGTCATTATGACCGTGCTTCACTCAGGCGGTAAATTTGATAATGATTCCTACAAGATTTCAGGCGGATTACATGGCGTGGGTGTGTCAGTTGTTAACGCACTCTCTGAAGAATTACATCTTGTTATCCGCATGAATGGTAAAGTTTATGAACAAGTTTATAAGATGGGTGAACCCCAGGCTCCGTTAGCGATGGTTGGAGAAAGCTCAGAAAGAGGTACGGAAGTTCGTTTTAAACCGAGCGCAGAAATTTTTAAGAACATTACATTTAGCTATGATATTTTAGCTAAGCGTTTGAGAGAATTAGCATTTTTAAACACTTCAATACATATTAATTTGTTTGATGAGCGCACCAATAAGGGTGAAGCATTCGAATATCATGGCGGTTTAAAAGGTTTTGTTGAAGATTTAAACCGCAATAAAACACCTATACATAATAAGATTTTCTATTTCAGTGCGGAACGTGATCGTGTCATTGTTGAAATTGCCTTACAGTGGAACGATACCTATCAAGAAAAGTTGTTTTGTTATACCAATAACATTCCTCAACGCGATGGCGGCACGCATATGGCGGGCTTTCGTGGGGCTTTAACACGCGTATTGAATAACTACATAGAAAAAGAAGGCTATAGTAAAAAAGAAAAAGTTGCCACGACGGGTGACGATTTTCGTGAAGGTTTAACCGCTGTTGTATCAGTTAAAATGCCAGATCCAAAGTTTTCTTCACAAACTAAAGATAAGTTAGTTTCATCCGAAATAAAATCCATCGTCGAATCATTAGTTAATGAAAAAATGCAAGAATATTTGATGGAAAACCCACAAGATGCAAAAAGCATTGTTTCCAAGGTTATGGATGCGGCACGAGCTAGAGAAGCAGCTCGCAAAGCGCGTGAATTAACACGTCGCAAAAGCGCATTGGATGTTGCTGGGTTGCCCGGAAAATTAGCAGATTGTCAGGAAGAGGATCCAAGTCGATCAGAATTGTTTATAGTAGAGGGCGATTCGGCAGGTGGTTCTGCCAAACAAGCTCGCGATCGAAAAACGCAGGCTGTTTTACCACTGAAAGGTAAAATTTTAAACGTAGAAAAAGCACGCTTTGATAAGATGCTTTCTTCTCAAGAAGTGGCTACTTTAATCACGGCCTTAGGTTGTGGTATTGGCCGCGAAGAATATTCACCAGACAAAACCCGCTATCACAATATTATTATCATGACCGACGCTGACGTCGACGGTTCGCATATCCGCACTCTGCTTTTGACATTTTTCTTCCGCCAAATGCCAGAATTAATCGAGCGTGGTTACATTTATATTGCTCAACCACCCTTATTCAAATTAAAAAAGAGTAAGCAAGAACGGTATGTGAAAGATGAAAAAGCATTAGAAGAATTATTAGTTCAGGCTGCATTGGAAGAAGCTGCGTTTTATACAACAGAAAATGGAGAAGGACTGACTGGTGAGCCGCTGCAGCAATTAGTAACGGAATATTATGCGATGATGACGATCATTGATCGTTTTTCAAAGCGCTATCCTAAAGATTTTCTTTTAACGCTCATGTATACCCCCTTCATCACTGAGTCTGATTTAGCTGATAAAGAGACGATGACGAAATTGTGCGCTGAATTAAAAACTCAATTGAATGCACCTCAGCAAGCGATGGCTTATTATGAAATCGACTTGATTGAAGATGCAGAAAGACATTGCTGGTTGCCGCAACTGACTATCAAAAGTCATGGCGTTTCACACAAGATAATGATTAATAAAGATTTATTTTTATCTAGCGATTATCGCCGATTTGCAGAGTTTGGTGACAAACTGAATAAGCTAATTGGTGTAGGCGCCTACGTCACTCGTGAAACCAAAAAGCAAACGGTCACCAGTTTTACACACGCAATGAATTGGTTACTCGCTGAAGCTAAAAAAGGTCAAGCGATACAACGTTACAAAGGTTTGGGTGAAATGAATCCGGAACAACTTTGGGAAACAACCATGGATCCAGATCGTCGCATGTTATTGCAAGTGAGAGTGGAAGATGCGGTCGCCGCTGATCAAATCTTTACAACGCTCATGGGTGATGAAGTAGAACCACGCCGTCAGTTTATCGAAACAAACGCGCTCGCTGTAACTAATCTCGACATTTAATTACTTTCTTCCGTTATCTAAAAATCCCGCTTTGCGGGATTTTTTTTGTTGCGACCTATTCTTGCAATGTAAGAGAAAGCGTATGATGCAAAAATTTATCAGACACGAGAAGGAAGAAATATGCAGAGGAACGATTCGTTAAAACTTAGTGAAAATTTAAATAAAGAATCCGGCACAAATCTTGAAAATTTTTTAACGATGACCTACGAGCGAATGGCTGCAATATTAGCAGAAATTTTTGACGAATGGATGCAAACACAAAATCGCTATGCTGATAGTGATTCTGAGCATTTATTAAATTGGTTTTTAAAAAATGTTGGTATCCCCTGTTACCGAACTTATTTAGCACTCGTTCAAGCGGTTGCTGAAAAAAATTATAAAACTAGTATTGATGTACCTATTTCGAAACAGGAATTTGAACACCATATTCATTTGCAGGATTTTTCAGAATGGATGACGAGGCAAGATAGAACAAAATATTCTGACACAGACTTTTTATTATTATGGTACAAGACAAATGTAGCGGCACGCTCTTACGAAGACTTTTTAGTGTTAGCACAAACTGCAGCAAAAAAAGGGTTTGCAACGGCATTTGACATCCCAATACGTGAACAAATTTATCGCGCACGCTTTCTATCACAGGAAGCTTTTTTTGAGCAGTCGAGGAATTTGCTCCCGATAAATTTTTTTACTGCATTAAATACTAAAGTTTATCAATCAAATTACGCCACTCTATTTGATACAAAAGACTATGCACCCAGCACGATTATTGAAAAAAGCGATGTGAATATTAATCATGATTTTGATGCCTCCACTTTTTCAATAAAACGTCCTGGCTCAGGTGGAATTTAATTCATGAATAGCCGCATTAATAAGCCCTTGGAGTTGTTGGATTTACCACCAGAAATGTTACTTTACATCATTGCGATGA
>CAYUYG010000043.1:0-9478 GCA_964449125.1 uncultured Coxiellaceae bacterium
TTCAGCCTCGCCCATCAGCGTGCTAGTTGCATGGACCATCTCGAGTCCCTTGGTAAAAAAAGTTGTCCAGGCGGTAAAAAAAGCCAAACCAGCACCGCTAACATTAAAAAATAACGATGGAAGAGAGTTTAGATAGCGATAGCTTCCCACTGTACGAATAAGAAAAAAAGTCTGTGATGCATCTGCAACCGTGGCGGCGACCGTCGGCGGGAAGGCGGCAAGCATGGCGATCGTCCGTTTACAGGGCGTCAAAATCGGCCATTCCTCGGGAAATACACCAAAGCGCATCATATTGCCCGTGGCAACGCAGTTTTCTGCAGTTGATTTGACATTTAAGCCGGTTGTATCCAGGCATTGCGTAAAACTGGCCACCGCGGTGAGGGCAGGAGACGTGCCAGTGGACTGCAAATCATTGGCCATATTAATGCCTTTGACAATGGCATCTAAGAAAGGTGGAACATACAGTGCCCACTTGTTAGGAGAGAGTTGGTAAAGATTTAAAGGAATGGGTTGGCCAGATTCAATATCGATGTCTGTGTTTATATTGCTGTTTGAGTCGCTGCCAGTGTCCTCGATATCCTGGTCACTCAAAATTTGTTGCAAAGAGCCGCTTGCCTCAGTTTCGATACGGAGCATGATTTCCTCGTTTACGTCGATGTCATGGTTTATTGCTCGCAAGTAGTTAGAAATACTCGCGGGACTTTGTTCGATTGGTTCTTTTCGTTACAATGGCAGTGATGCCTGGATTTACTGGTATCATAGCTTAGCTTGCAGTGACAGAAAATATCCAGTACCGGCGCCACTATCATATTGGGGTTATATCTTGAGTGATTTTCAGATCATATTATTTGGAATGCTCCTTGTTTTCCTAATTTTGTTGTCAGGTTTTTTTTCCTGTTCCGAGACAGCATTGATGGCATTGAATCGTTATAAATTACGTCATCAAGCACGTTTAAAAAAACGTTATGCCATACGTTTGTTAAAATTATTGAAACGTCCTGATCGCTTGCTCGGTGCCATTTTAATTGGCAATACTTTCGCCAATATTTTAGCTTCTTCTTTGTTTACCTTGATCGCGTTTCATTTTTTTGGTGATAAGGGTGCGTTGTTGGCTGCATTAGTGCTGACTTTCTTCGTCTTAATTTTTTCGGAAATTGCGCCTAAAACTCTAGCAGCTATTTATCCTGATCGTATCGCGCGTTTGGTAGCTTATCCCATCCAAATTATTTTGAAAATTTTATACCCCTTTGTATGGATGGCGAATGTGATTACGAATGGGTTGTTACGCTTGCTGCATGTGCGTGTTACCGGTTATGCAGTGGAACCATTAACGCGAGAAGAATTACGCAGTGTTGTTCATGACACCACAGGAAAGATTTCACGTCAATACCAAAATATGCTGTTGAGCATTTTGGATTTAAGTAAATTAACAGTTGAAGATGTCATGATCCCGCGCCATGAAGTGCAGGGAATTGATATTGATGATACGTGGGAAAATATCCTCCAGCAAATTCATGGGTTTCATCAGGATTGGGTGCCTGTTTATCGTGAAAATATTAATCAAGTACTAGGAATTTTGTACATACGCGATATGTTGCGACTGTTGCTTGCGCAACAATCGCTGAGCAAGGATTTATTGTTGCAGTTTTTACAAGAGCCGTATTTTGTGCCGGAAGGAACGGCACTGAATGTGCAGCTTGGTTATTTTCAGCAACATCAGGACAAGATTGCATTTGTCGTGGATGAGTACGGTGAAGTGCAGGGTATGGTGACACTGAATGATATTCTCGAAGAAATTGTCGGCGATTTTACTTCCAATGCGGGCGTCGACAAACGTATTCGTCTGCAGCCGGATGGCAGTTACTTGGTAGATGGCAGTGTAGGAATCCGTGAATTTAATCGTTTCAGCGAATGGGACTTGCCCTTAAGTGGTCCACGCACATTGAATGGTTTGATCGTCGAACATCTGGAAGCTTTGCCGCATAAAGGTATTGCTTTGTTGATCGCAGGTTATCCCATCGAAATTTTACAAGTACGGGAAAAGCGAGTGAGAGCAGCAAAAATTTTTCCGCGCTTAGAAAAATATACACCTGTTAACGAATAATTAAGGCGGCTACTACTCGGCGGTTTTCCGCGGTCAATGCATTAAATGTGCGGCAGGCTGCGCTGGTATTCATAATTTCCACGCCAATGCCGTTATTAATGAGTTCGCCGTAAATGGTCGCGGCTATAAAAACCTGCTTACTACCCGTGCCAATTAACAGAATGTCAGGCTTTAATTCCATCACAGGTGTCAAGGTAGCGGTCGTTAATTCTTCTATGGTTTGTGGTGCCCAATTTTCTATCACTTCATCGGCTGTGATAATCACGCTATGGGTGAAGATTTTTTCATTAATCTGTATTAAACCGGGTTTATAAGCCCGTATTTGATATTTTGAACTATTTTCATCCAGCTCGAAGGGTGGCATCGCGCGCTCCGCAGGTTGACAAGTCAGGGTCAGACTGATGTTATGTTAATCCGGGATATTTTAAAATGGTCATAGTGCAATGTTTAATTCAAATACACCAGTAATTTCAATTCTTCCCTATAAAAGTCCAGCCGCCGCATTATTACTGAGTGCCGTCTTGGGGCCTATAGGCTTGTTATATGCTACTTTCTGGGGTGGTGTTATTATGATTCCCCTCGGTTTGGTAGTTGTCAGTAGTCGATTACCTTTTCCTATTTTATTTTTATGGATTACTTGTTGTGTTCTGAGTGTGCGCATGGTTAACAACTATAACGTCAGCCTGATGCAACAATATTTCAACAAGCAGGTTTGAACGAATGCGCAAACAAATTATTAGGCGGACGCTATCGGATATGAAGGATGCGTCCTTGGATGGCTTGCATCCCGTTTTACGCAGAATTTACAGTGCGCGTGCTGTGCAATCGAGCAAAGAGCTGGAATGTATGCTGGAAGGCTTGCTTTCTTATCAGTTGCTAAATGGCATGCACGAGGCGGTGCAGCTGTTGGCACAAGCCCTCAAAGAGCGGAAAAAAATTTTAGTAGTGGGCGATTTTGATGCCGATGGAGCAACTAGCTCGGCTGTTGCGATTCGTGCTTTGCGCAGTTTTGGGGCCGTTGAGGCGAATTTTTTAGTACCTAACCGTTTTGCTTATGGTTATGGTTTAACGCCTGAATTGGTGGCGGTTGCTGCAAAAGAATTTGCACCGCATTTGATTGTCACCGTCGACAATGGCATTGCAAATCATGCGGGTGTCGAAGCGGCTAAGCAAGCAGGTATGCAAGTGCTGATCACAGATCATCACTTGCCTGCAAAGACCTTACCAGCAGCTGATGCGATCGTGAACCCCAATCAATTTGGTGATCCGTTTCCCAGTAAATATTTAGCGGGGGTAGGCGTCATTTTTTATGTGATGCTGGCGTTGCGCAGGCAATTGGTAAATGAAGGCTGGTTTGCCCAAAAAGGTATCCCTGAACCCAATATGTCACGCCTGCTTGATTTAGTTGCTCTCGGTACGGTCGCCGATCTCGTACCTTTGGATCATAACAATCGTATTTTAGTGCACAATGGTTTGCGACGTATTCGCGGCGGTCAATGTGCACCAGGTATTGTTGCACTGCTGGAATTGGCAGGGCGTGATTTTAGGCGCGCGCAAGCATCTGATTTGGGGTTTGCTGTAGGGGCGCGTTTAAATGCCGCCGGTCGTCTCGATGATATGTCGCTGGGTATTGAATGTTTACTGACAGACGACCCTGTTCGCGCACGCGAGATTGCGCTTGCACTCAATCAATTAAACGAAGAACGGCGCAGCATTGAGCAAGACATGCAGATGCAAGCACTTGATGCATTGAGCAAGCTTACTAATAATTTGCAAGAAGAGATGCCTCGAGGTTTGTGTTTGTTTGATGCTTCTTGGCATCAAGGTGTAATTGGTATTTTAGCGGCACGCATCAAGGATCGTTTTAACCGTCCTGTGATCGTTTTTGCTCCTGGGCAGGACGATGAATTAAAAGGCTCTGCCCGCTCGATTTCAGGCTTGCATATACGAGATGTG
The DNA here is from genome assembly GCA_964449125.1 of uncultured Coxiellaceae bacterium. GTDB lineage: Bacteria > Pseudomonadota > Gammaproteobacteria > DSM-16500 > DSM-16500 > Aquicella. The sequence goes on from CAYUYG010000043.1 coordinate 4,061, forward strand.
CTGGCATTGATTGATGTGCAGTATCCGGGCTTAATCTGCAAATTCGGCGGCCATGCCATGGCGGCTGGTTTAACTATTCAACATAAACAGTTGGAAACCTTTATTAAAGTATTCGATGAAGTTGTTTCCAGTCAATTAAATGAGGCGGATTTACAACATTTGCTGCTAAGTGACGGGGAGTTAAACACGGATGAATTTAATCTGGAAATCGCGACGCTATTGCGCGAAGGCGGTCCTTGGGGTCAAGGTTTTCCAGAGCCAATTTTTGATGGCACTTTTCGCATTCTAGAACAACGCATAGTGGGTGATAAACATTTAAAACTGCGTTTGGGTAAGGAAAATAAAATAATTGATGCAGTGGCTTTTTTTATCGATGTGAAAGAATGGCCTAACCATCGTTGTGAGCAAGTCCGTGCTGCTTATCGACTTGATATTAATGAATACAAAGGCAGGCAAAGCGTACAGTTGATTGTTGATTACTTAGAACCAGTAGAAGTCGTTATGTGAAAAATGACCCGGGTTCAGCGCATGGCTGCGCCCGGGTTAATGCTTAACTTCTAATAAACGAGGGCGCGCCTGGTCTTGCTACAGTCGTACTCGTGGTGATTGTTTGAGTCAAAGAAGGTTTTGACGTTGCTTGCAATCGGTGAGGATTGCTTGCGTTAGACGTTACCGCCGGACTAATAGCTTGTCTTTTTGTTTCAGCTCTGTCGTGTTCCATTTGTCTTTTGGTACATTTTACAAAATCACTGTTGCTAAAATTATTTTCATGATTATTTTTAGCCAATGTATAAAATCTTTTTACTTCAGTATCATGTTTTGAAACGTCATCGTTTTCATTGCCTTTAAGCCATTGCTTATATTCTGCGGTATGGCTTGAAATGAAAGCAACCTCAATTGTATGCGCGGCAATCAGTCGTTCCTTGATAGCTAAGGCTTCTTTATCATGACCAATGAGTTTTTTGGTTTTAATAGCATTGATAAGCACTAAGCATCTTTCTGCCTCATTTTGCAGCCTAGAATACTCTGGAAGCTGATTAATATTTGAGTTTCGAAGATACGTATCATAATGCCTTTCATAGGTTGCTCTGGCAGCAATTAATTTTTTAAATGCGTCATCAATGGCGTCTATATCTGCGTACAATACTTCCTTATCAACCCCATTCATATTTTTTCCATCTTGATAGGTTTTTTGGAATTCGGCAATTGTATTGTTTAGTTCGAGTATGAGTTGCAATAACGATCCTTGCGACTCACAAGCTGATTTGTAATTAGAGGCTAGAGTAACAGGTGCAGCGCGTGTTAGTTGGAGGTCTTGTTGCATGAGAGCGATCAGCTTTCCTGCAGCTTCAGCAGCATCTTTATTGAGAGTTTTGCTTGTTAAACCTTGCAGACTTAATATCTCTTCACTTTGATCAGGATTTTTTTCATTTAAATTTTGCTGGTTTAATTTTTCTTCGGAGTGAGCAGGTCTTTGGGATGTTTTTTTGTCGCGACGTTGCATAGGAATGTCCTCTAATTTTTTTAGTTTTTTAATTTGTTGAACCGAGATTATATCATTTTTTTGGTTAAAATTACCGCACCTAAAGTGGGTTAGAATATAACTGAAGTATTAATCTAATAACACTATTTTTGCTAAAAAAGCAGAAAGCTTAATTTTTCAAGTAGCTAGCTAAATTTCACAGCCGTGGTTGCGGAGGGTGAGTATGGCCAAGCTTAAAAATAAAAACAAAAAAAAATTTTCTACGGAAAATATTCATAATGAATTTAAAAGCTTATTTGAATTAAATCCCGATGAACGCTTTATTAAGGTGAGCGTTAAGGAGGAAATGCGGGCAATCAAGGACTTACATCCGGATTCGCCAGAATTTAAAAAACGCATGAATGCCGAGAATTTCCAATATTTCATGGAATTAGGTGTAATATATTCTCAGGAACTGATGGCTGCACAGCAATTTTTGCAATCTGAACTGCAGAAAAAAGAATTTTTAAATGAATATTTTAAAGAGTTAGATCGGTTACAGGAGTTTTTTCATAAGTTGGGGGTTCGCGACAATAGCCAGCATCAAATATTACAACCAGTGCAATTGGAGCGATTGCAGCGGTTTGAAATGCGCATTGAAGCGGGCATTAAATTAATTGATAAGGAAATCCTCTTTTGGGAAGGTATTCAGAATAATATAGAATCTGAAATTACTGCCCTAACTCAAGAAAGGCAGCAACTTAATAATCAGTCCAGTACAATATTAGATGACTATGCAAACGCAATCAGAAAGGAAGATTTTCAAGCGCTTACTATTTCATTAACGCTTTCCGAAGAAGAAAAAGAATCCTTAGGTGTAAGAGTTTGGTTTGGTGAAGTTGAATTGAATGAAAATAGCTTTCGCAAAATCATTCAAGACTTTTCTGAGAAAGTTAAACACGGAAGAGTTTCTTATGTAGATCAGGCTGATTTTATGCAAGCTGAAGTAAGGCAGCATTTGCATGATAAAATCAAACAATCTAGCACCGGCTTTTTGGCAAGTGAGCAACAAGCTCGATTTGTTGAAAGAAATATGAATTCCGAATCTGCCAAAATGGCGATCTATTCCGCATCTAGGCAGGTTGACAAATATATAGCGCAACAAGAAACTAAACATGGTGACCCCCTAAAATTAAATGCAGTGAAAGCAGGTGAAGTCGACGCCAAGATTACCGAGATGGTGGTGCAACAAGAGAAAGTGAGTGAAATTCTTTCTGAACTGCGAGAAGAAGGTAAGGTTTTAAACGAGGCAAGAAACCGTTTGCATGAAGCCTGTCAAAACCAAGCCGCATCATTCGATCTTTCCAGTGAAGTGCAAAAAGGACAAGAAGTATTGGGAGGATTGAACGACCGCAAACATTATCTTGAACGGGCGCAACTGACTTTCGGTGAAAAAGAAGCTTCCACTGAAAGCTTAAGTATACGTCCTAGGTCTTTTTAATTTTATATTCATCTTAAAGTACACTATCAAGCTTTATCATCCTTGATGAGATCAAACTAATCTTGGGCAATTATTTTCTTTGGCCATGGCCATCACTTCTTGAAAATAAACAAATTGTTCTTGAGAATTTTTATTACTGCCTAAAAAATCTAAAATATCTCGTGTATCCACATTAAATAAGGAATGGCCTTGCGCTAGTTGTAAAGTGTTTTCCATGCCTTCCACAATCAATCCGAGTGCTTCTTGATCAGAGGTCAAGCCCAGCAAATTGGGATTGGTTAAAATAACAGGAGGAAAGCCATTGCGCATTAATAAATGATTCAGGAGGAGCATGGAAAATGTCCGAGTATTTGCGTCAATAAATGGATGTAAGCGTTCGCAAGCTTGTATAAAACGAATGATAGCGAGTAATTTGTCGATCGGGGTTATGGCTACAGCAAGGCTTTCACGATAAACATCCAGATATCTATCCATTGTTTCTGTTAAAGTACGCCGAGTTTTAAGAGGCTGAAAACTTTCAAGGTTAAATGAATAAAGCATGATAGGAGTATTAAGAAGCTTGCCCAAGCAGTTTACAACGTCCTTATCATCAGTGGTTTCACCAAGCGCAATTAATACGGCTTCAATATCTTTATTTTCCTTAATTTGCCGAAGGAATTCGATCATGTCATGGCTTTCGCAAAATTTTCTTAAAGAAAAATGAGTAATACCTCGCCCTTGGCTATATTTCTTGTCAGACACATATTGTCTGATAGATTGAATACTTTCGCGATTGATTCTAATCGAACCACTAGACATCCCATCTTCAGGATCGAAAAATGTTAAACAAAAGGAAATGGGTGAGTGATCTCTTTCATAAATCTGTGTGATCGCAGCGTCACTTGGCACAATCTTTCCAAATTTAAAATAAGCGGATTCGTCCTTTCGGAATTCACCTGGTTTTCCACCATCTCCATCTCCATATTCAGTTTGTTTTACACCAGCGGTGGCAAGTGCATGTAAATGCTTAATGAATTGATTATTCAGCTCTACATCAAAATTGAAAATAATATGATAAGCAGCAATGAGAGCGCGAATGTAACCAGGCTCATTTATTTCAAATGGTAACCAGCCGCGATCTAATGCCAATATTTCTTTAAGCGTCAAAGTTTCAGCGGTAACAGGTTTTAAACTCCACTGTTTGCTTTGCATGAATTGCCAGAGAGGACTCGCTGAATAATTGTCTTCATTTTTAATCTCAATACCCTCTACCTGCTCGATGTAGTCCTTGACCGTTAAGTGTAGATGAGTGGGGTCCTTAAAAAAATTTCCTTCAATCAAGCCGCGTCCATTTTGTAATTGCCCATCAATAAAAAAACGCCAAACTTCTTGCGGATCAATAACTTGTTTTAACGTCAGTGGATTTTGTTTAGCAATATGTTCATAGCTTGCCATGAGATGACGGATGCGTTTACCGTTTTTAATGTTTTTGACTGGTGCTCTAAACATGGAATGACCCTGCTCGTTAAAGTATGAAGATTATAGCTGCATTTTAGATTCACTAACAGGCTTGTGATTCTTATCGCATTAAAGTGATTGGCCAGCGAGTGCGAATTTAATAAGCTTATGAATTTAATATGCTTATTTAGTCATTCTTAAATTAAGATAAACCACTAGGCTCAAGAACTGACAGAGAGGGTTAAACCATTGATCAAGAAGAATTCGTGATGGCTAATACTTCATCCAGATTAGCAACCAAAAAATTCCCATCTTCTTTATTAAAAATAAGAGGTGGTTTAATTTTTAATACATTTTGCAAGGGCCCATCCGTGCTCAATAAAATGCCGCGTTCTTTCATCTTATTGACAACCTGACTCGCGTGTTTAGCATCGTGCGTGAGTTCAACGCCAAGAAAGAGACCTAAGCCACGTACTTCTTTGATCACGGAATGACGAGTCATCAGATGAGTGAGTTGTCGTTTAAGATGATTGCCTGATTCAAGAGCGCGTATTTGCAAATTTTCATCAGCTAAAACATCTAATACCGCTAAACCAATGGCGCATGAGACCGGATTGCCTCCAAACGTGTTGAAATATTCCATGCCGTTACAGAATGAATTAGCAATTTCTCGGGTAGTGACAACAGCTGCCATGGGGTGACCATTACCTAATGGTTTGCCGATAGTCACAATATCGGGCACAACGCCTTGAGTTTCAAAACCCCAAAAATGTGTGCCAACACGTCCTAGCCCAACTTGAACCTCATCGGCAATACAAAGACTGCCAGCTGTTCTCCCGCCAGAATAAACTAGTTGTAAGTACTGATCAGGCAAAACAACTGGACCACCACCACTGAGTAAGGATTCGCAACTAAAGGCCGCGGTCTGTTGTGTGAGGGCTCGCCTTCGCAATACTGGTAGATTGACTGTTGTCCAATGACGCGGTACAGCAGGCACAAAATTAGCTTCGCCTTTGCC
>CAYUYG010000044.1:0-9366 GCA_964449125.1 uncultured Coxiellaceae bacterium
TGCAAAATGAAAGGACAATAACTAAATATTGTTCTTACAATTTATTCCCCGTATTGCACTAATCTGCATGGTTTTCATACCCTCCAGATTTAGAATAGAATGCGGATGCCATTCGATATTAAGCCCCCCTTTAGCGCTATAGGCCACCTCAAATATCGCAGGATGATATAATTTTCCACTTCTCCATCCCAAAAACGTTTGGGTACGATACCCCATACCATGGATACCCTCGTTAAAATTGGGGTCCGGGCGCCCCGCATAAAATGTATGCGCATAAAGATGCGCAGCCTGAAAAGTTGGAAAAATCATAAATCCGTTTTGAGGAATATCGGCGAATGACTTTTGTATTATTTCATTAGAAATACTTATCCTAGCCAAACTATCTGCTAAATCAGGCTTTTTAATATCGTATTCTGTGATAAAAATGGGTGAGCCTAATATATAAAGATGCAAAACAGGGGGAATGCATTCAGCCCACTGCTTACATACTTGTCGTGCCCGAGCCCGCGTACCATGTGAAAAAAATCTTCCAGCGTAGACCACCATTTCATCGGGTAAAAAAATAGCTTGCTTGTCGTCCTTACGGCTTTCCATAAAAACTCCTCATGCCTACACACTAACAAACATGCCTGAAGACAATATGAAGAAAGCGAGGATGGATGAAGAATCACTTGTCCCGCCTTAAGCGGGACAAGGATGAGTTTAAGCTTCTTGCGGAACGTAGCTTCGTAAATTTTTAGCAAAATTATTTAATGCAGCCATACCCGTTGCTTCAGCCTGACGACACCATTCTTGTAAGGCTTCAACCAATTCTTTTTGGCTAGCGGTGCTGCGTCCCCAGATTTCCTGCAATTTCAAACGAAATTGGTATACCACCAATAATGACTGGGAATTTTCCAGCACTTTGGCAAGCAAACGTTCTTGCGAAGATTTCAAGATAGACGTATCGCGCACTAAAACAGTTTTCGCCTGACGCAACAAGGAATAACTCGCTTTGCTCGCACGTTTTTTCTCATCACGTAACGCTGGCAACATCACTTCGCGCGTATACGTAGCCATTAATTGTAAGCGATAAGTAATCACAGCAGTCAGTGTATCGGAATCAATAGATGTTTTAGTCGGCAGCACTTTCGGCGTTGGCAATACGCGTCGCGCCTTTGCTAAACCAAACACGCCCAGGGCCTTAATCACTACCCAACCCATATCAATTTCCCACCACTTGGCAGAAAACTTGGCTGAGGTTGCATACGCATGGTGATTATTATGCAGTTCTTCACCACCGATAAATAAGCCAAACGGCACAATATTACGAGAAGCATCTTTGACTTCAAAATTGCGGTATCCGAAATAATGCCCGATGCCATTCACCACACCCGCTGCAAAAAATGGGATCCACGCCATTTGCAATGCCCACAATGTTACGCCCACCAATCCGAATAAAGTCATGTTCACAATCAGCATAATGACCACGCCGGTGGTGCTAAAACGCGTGTATAGGTTACGCTCGATCCAGTCATTTGGCGTACCTTCACCATATCGTTCCATTGTTTCTTTATTTTTAGATTCCGCCCGATACAACTCCGCGCCTTCAAAAAATACCTTTCCAATGCCGAGCACTTGCGGACTATGCGGGTCGCCTTCCGCGTTTACTTTTGCATGGTGTTTACGGGGGATAGCTGTCCATTCTTTAGTCACCATGCCAGTGGTGAGCCAAAGCCAAAAACGGAAAACATGGCTGACGATTGGATGTAATTCGAGGGCACGATGCGCCTGGCAACGGTGCAAATACAGTGTTACAGAGAATATGGTAAGTTGGGTAAAGCCCATTAAAACAAGTACATAGCCCCACCACGGTAATGCTAATAATCCCAACATGGAGCGAACCTCTTTTAAGTAATAAACATTAAGACTTATCTGGAAAGATAAGTTTTCTGGCTTATAATACCACACCCCCCGACAACTTGAAGAATAAGTTAAATGCCTGAATTACCAGAGGTTGAGACGACTTTACGCGGCATCCAGCCCCATATTACAGGTCAGCAAGTGTTAGCAATCATCGTCCGCAATGCCAATTTACGCTGGCCGGTGACACGCGGCATCAAAACCACCTTGCAAGGTGAAACTTTGCAAGCAATTAAACGGCGCGGCAAATACCTGCTGTTTGAATTTGTCTGCGGCACACTGATTTTGCATTTAGGCATGTCTGGCAGCGTGCGCATTTTATCTAGCTCGGTTAAACCGAAAAAACACGACCACATTGATATCTGTTTTGCCAATAATAAATGTTTACGCTTGACCGATCCGCGCCGCTTTGGAGCGCTGCTTTTTACACAGGATGCAAAAAATCATCCGCTGCTCGCTGGTATCGGCCCGGAACCCCTGACCGCCGACTTTAATGCCAGCTATCTTTTGGCACGTTCACGTACCAGAAAAATACCGATCAAGGCATTTATCATGGACAGTAAAATTGTCGCGGGTGTCGGCAACATTTATGCAGCTGAAGCATTATTTATGGCTGGCATTCATCCACTGCAGCCGGCAGGTAAACTTGATTTATCGCAAGCACGACGACTGGTGAAAGCCATCAAACAGGTTTTGCAGCAAGCCATTAAACAGGGCGGTACGACATTACGGGATTTTACAACACCCGAAGGCAGCAGGGGCTATTTTCAAATTGAGTTGCAAGTGTATGGTCGTGACGGCCAGCCTTGTGTGAAATGCGGCACCCCATTAGAGCATATTCGTCTCACGCAACGCAGCACTGTCTTTTGCAAAAAATGTCAGCCCCTTTAATCTTCTAAGGGACTTCTTACATCTTCTGCATGATTTAAGCTAAGGGAGCCGCCTTATATTTTTCCATATTGATAATGTGAGTATGATATTCATCGAGACTAGGCCGATGCCCAACACTGACAATAGAACAGTGCGGAAGTTTGGTTTTCAATAATTTATACAAATAGGATTCATTAGCCAGATCCAACATAGAAGTCGTTTCATCCATGAATACCCAGTCAGGTTTTTGCAATAGAACGCGAGCGAAAGCGATGCGTTGTTGCTCTCCCGGCGACAATTGTTCCGACCATGGCGCCGTTTCATGTAGACGTGAAATCAGATTTTCCAGATTACAATCACGCAATACTTGTTCAATTTGATTTTTATGTTCCGGCTTAACTTGGTCTGGAAAGAGAATGGCTTCACTTAAAGTACCGATTGGCATGTAAGGTCGTTGCGGCAAATACATGATTTCTTTGTTAGTGGGAAACATGACCTCCCCTTCTGCAAACGGCCAAATACCCGCCATCGTGCGAATGAACGTACTTTTGCCCACACCTGACGGGCCTTTTATCAAGTAATCATTGCCATGCTGCAAGTCTTCAGTGATGCCTGCCAACAAGGGTTCGCCACGCGGCGTTTTAATACTTACCTTGCGCACATCAATGCTGTTTTCTTCTTGTGAACGAAAAACCAACTTATTTTCTCTTTCAGCCTTGTCTTGCGCTTCACTCATATGGTTTGCAAACGTTGTTAAACGTTGTGCCACAGCTTGCCATTGCGCGATGTTGGTGTACGAATTGACTAAAAACGATAAAGAATCTTGCACGCGGTTAAACGCTTGCAAACTTTGAATCAATCCGCCTAGCAGAAAAACCTTGTCAAAATAATTTGGTAGCGCCACCAGCAAAGGCAGGACGACTGACGCCTGGTTGTAACCTGCTGTAAACCATAGCAGAACTTTTTGCCGTAAAATAATGAAGTAATAATTTTCCAGCACGCGTCCAAACAATTTCTCCAGAATATTGCGCTCATGGTCTTCACCGCGATACAGTGCAACATTTTCTGCATGCGAGCGTAAATCGACAGCTGCAAAACGGAAATTGGCTTCCCGGCGTTGTTGTTCAAAATTCAGAGCAACTAAAGGTCGACCCAGTTTAAGCGTAAAATACGTACCAATCAGTGCATACAGCACGCCTACCCATACCAGATATCCTGGAACATGCAGTGTTCCCCATTTACCAAGCGGTACATCGAGCTCACCAGAAAGCTGCCAAAGGATATAGATAAAAGCGAGAAAAGTGGTGATGGCACCGATCAATCCCATCGACAAATCAATGGAGTAATTCACGAGCGCACCCACATCTTCTTGAATACGCTGATCAGGGTTATCCGTATTTTCGTCAAAATTCTCGAGATAATAGTAACTGCGCTTCTGCAACCAACGGCCAAGAAATTGATCCGTCAACCAGCGACGCCAGCGCAAGCCAAATAATTGCGAGACATAGTAACGATACACAGCCATGACGATATAAAAAGCAGCAAGTACAAAAAACACGACAAGCAATCTGATCACACCGTGCTGATCGTAAGCTTGCAAGGCATCGTAAAAATAGTTGTACCAATAATTGAAAACAACATCGAGACCGACTAAGGAAACTGTCATGAAAACGACGATGCTAAAAAATAAGTAGGCGGGGAAACGTTGATCGGATTGCCAATAAGATTTGATGAGCCGCCATGCAGTGCAGTGGCGTGAACGAAGGTCAAAGCACCCTACTCCAGGGCTGGGATAAGGGTCTGGGTGTTCCATGCATGTGCTCCCGAATAAGTATCCTCGCAATTAATACTACTTAAATAAAAAAATTATTGCTATTAATTATTGTGATTTTCACGAAGCTGGTTGCGCGTCGTTTTTGCGAGTATTTTTTGCTGGTACGCAGCCTAAATTTTTTTACGCAATCTTACTCTCGCCTCGATCGAAGTACCCGGTATATAATGAGGTCACCTTATTGGGAAGACACTATGAAACTGGAAGCAAAAATCATCGGCACACTGGTTTGCTCTTTCACTTTTCTAACCGGCTGTACCTATAATCCTTTCGTTGGCGATAATCACACAACGGGCAGTCCAGCAGGCGCGGTTGTCGGCGCGGCAGCGGGTGCAGGTGGTGTTGCACTTTTTAGCAGCTCCAAACCATTGATGCTCGCGGCGGGAATTGGCGGCGGCATGCTTGGCTACTACGTGACCACACTGGGTTATGATGCAGGCGGTGTCACTCGTGGCGGAGGCCAGGTATACAAGGTCGGTGATTACGTTGGCATCGAAATCCCCACCGACAAATTATTTGAACCGAACACAGCAGACTTTCTCCCACAGGCTGGGCCAATTTTGGATAGTGCGGCAGCAGTTCTGCAGCGCTACCCGAACAACAATATTATTATCTCTGGTAATACGAGTGGTTTTTCCCGAGCGCGCTGGGAAACAAAATTGTCTGAGAATCGCGCCCAACGGGTTGCTGCTTATCTTTGGAATGCTGGCGTAAATAATTTTAAAGAAACCAGTAATGACACACGCCGTTTAAATTACGTAGGGTATGGAAACTACTTTCCAATCGCAAATGATTATACCAATGATGGCATCCGCACAAACAGCCGTATCCAAATTACGTCTTACCCCTCAAATTGCGACTTGCAACTTGATCAACGTAGCGTGGCCATGCGCAATGTTGGCGCGCTAGATGATAACGCAACCAACAAAGAGTCGTGTGGTAGTAAGGATTGCTAATACCCACACTAAAAGTCCGAATTCAAAACCGTTTTTTTATTGCCGCAATCAGTTTTGCTTTATTCATCAGCTCATTGTGTCTCCCTGCTCTTCACATGACTTCTGTGAATAGCGGCGAGCCTTACTATTGTTTTGGCGCTGGATTATTGTTTAATGGTATTATCGCTTTGGTTTTTTATGGTCTCTATGCTTGGTTAGCTAACCCGCTTTACATCATTACCATGATATTTTTTTTATTGGGATATTACCGAGCAACCATCGCTTTTGGCTGCTTCACCATTCTAATAATGCTGACTACTTTTCAACTTTATTTCCATCATGAAAAATTCATTCTGGATGAGGGTGGTGTGAATGTCGTCACCTTTTCCAATTTGACGATAGGTGCGTATATCTGGTTTGTGAGCCTGCTCTTGCCTTTCTGTTTTGCAATGTATTATCTGAAAAAAAACCAATCAGCGTTGGTTGAACTTACGATACCGCGACTTTTTTGACCGCTTCCCATACTCGTGCCGGTGTGATCTGTTCAAAACAAGCAGGTTCAACTGCTGCCGGTTTACGGTATGTGCAAGTACGGTTCAAGCACGGCGAGCAAGTGAATTGCGGTGTCAAATGCACAGAAGCCTTGCCGAGCGCACCGGTATAATCCGGATTAGTTGAACTATAGAGAGAAACCGTTGGCACACCGAGTGCCGAGGCGAGATGCCCAAAGCCAGTATCGACCGCCACTGCAGCGTGCGCTTTCGCCAACACTTGCGCCATCGCGGAAATTGTCAAATACGGCGTGACATCAACGTTCGCATGACCGCTTGCGATACGTTGCGCTCGTTCCACTTCAACAGGATTACCACCACTTAGACGAATACGAAATCCATCAGCCGCCGCGAGACGAGCCAATTCTGTCCAGTAACTTTCTGGCCATTGCTTTGAAACCCAAGTCGTACCGTGTAAAAAAACAATGTATTTTTCTTGTTGTACTTCTGCACGCAGCGCATCCAAACCAAACTCTGGTGCGGTGACTGGCAGCGGATAACCCAGCGCTAGGCTAAACAAGCTGCGCATGCGCACGACAGCATGCTGATAAAAATTCACGCTGTGTTTAGACTGATAACCTAACGAGGCGAAAGATTCGCGCGCAGACTGAAAATCCAGACCCGTGCGCACACCGCGTGCTAGAAAACCCAGCACGGCACTTTTTACTAAGCCCTGTGCATCCAAAATGACATCGTACTTGCCCTGGTCTTTCAGCTGATTGTTTAAAAGACGCAGCTCAGACCATGTCTGCCGCTTCACTAAATTTTTACGCCACCGGCGCCGCGAAACAGGGATCACGTGTTCCACCAAGGGATGCCAGTGTGGGATGTCTTTAAAACTGTCTTCAAAGATCCAATCAAAACGAATGCCTGGCAAGGCGGCGCCTGCATCAGTTAACGCGGGCAGTGTATGAATCAAATCTCCCATGGAGGAGGTTTTGATAAGTAAGACACGCTTAGTCATACTGACCACCCTGTCATTGCTGTCAAAACCAGTGCGGGTGTTAGTTCACGCATGCAAAGATGATGCTTGAGCGGACAAGTACGCTGAAAACACGGTTGGCAAGCCAGTTTGGTTTGCAACACCTGAGCCTGTTGCGAAAGTGGCGGTGTAAAAGCAGGACTTGTCGCACCATACACCGCAATTAATGGTTTATTGAGTGCGGCAGCAATATGCATCAAACCAGAATCATTGGTGACCACACCGGTTACCTGCGCGAGCAAATCAATTTTTTCGGCGAGACTGATATGACCACCATAATTTTCACAGCGCCCCTCTGTTATCTGCATGATCGAATCAATGATGGCTTGATCTTTAGGCGATCCCAACAACCACACACGCCAACCTTGTGCGAGTTTCTGTTTTGCTACCTCAGCAAAATATTCTTCTGGCCAGCGTTTCGCCGGGCCGAATTCCGCTCCCGGACATAAAGCCAGTAAAGGTGTTGACGGGGTTTGTGCTTGCACGGAAAACGCAGGATAAGGCAAGGTGACTGGCAGCGACTCGTCTTTTTCTAAACCCAATGCGGCAAACTGTTCGATCATGAGCGCATAACGTTTTTTGTCTAACTGCCGCGCATCATTTAATAAACCATAACGCCATTCACCGACCCAGCCCGTACGCTTTGGTATCTGCGCGAACCAGGGTATCAGCGCAGACTTAAACGAATTAGGCAGTACAATCGCCTGATCATATTTTTCGGCACGTAATTTTTTACCCAGCTGATAACGTTTACGCAACTGTAACTGACCGTGTACCACGGGCATTTCCACCGCCCGATTGACTTCTGGCATTCGTGCCAGCAAGGAAAATGTCCACGCAGGCGCAAGCACATCAATCACCGAGCCGGGATGCTGATGCTTGATCAACTTGAACAGTGTCTGCGCCATGACCATGTCGCCGACCCAAGCTGGTCCGATGATTAAAATTTTATATGCCATGACGGACGTTATTTCTCAGCTGTTTGGAAATCTTTTAATACATATAATGCGCCGCAATACGGGCAGACCGATTTTCCTGTTTCTTCAATCGGTAAATACACGCGCGGATGCGCATCCCACACGCGCATTTCACGCGGGGGACAAGAAAGTGGTAAATCAGCCTGGGTGATGTCATAACGACGCTCAGCACACGGTGTTTCAGTAGACGAAAAAGATGGCTCAACAACCCCCGTCTCTCTTGGCATGGTTTTCTCCAGGTTTTTCTTAAAAATCATTGGGGCAATCATAACCGATTTAAAGACAAGAAGGGAGGGAAGTGTGTACTTTTTTGTGACAGTTAAACGAGATTTTTTATGCCCTGTTGCAGCGGAATAGTGAATAGAAAAGCGATGCTCTCACTCGCTAACTGGGTTGATCCATAAGAAGATTTAATGTCACCTGACCTTTCGGCTCGGTTTTTAATCTTAGCCGATTTACCCCCGGCTGCTTCAATATAACGAATTAAATCCAGCAGCGTTTGGGGCTTTCCAGTCGCGATGTTGAGGGTTCCGGCATAGGTATTTTGCAAGGCAAGCCAGTTTGCGCGGGCGATATCCGCCACATCAATAAAGTCACGTGACTGCAATCCATCACCAAAAACGGTCAGCTCTTCCCCTTGTTGATAGGCAGCAATAAATCGACTAATCACCCCCGAATAAGGTGAAGCAGGATCCTGCCGCAAACCGTAGGCATTGAAATAACGCAGCCCCAAACTGGGAATACCGTGTAACTGCCGGTACAACTCCGCATACTGTTCGTCGTGCAATTTTTGCAAGGCATAAGGTGACAATAATTCACCCGACAAGACACTGTCATCTCGGCAAGGTAAGTGCTTAACCTCGCCATACACGGCAGCACTCGATGCATAAACCAATCGGATGGGGCGTTTGACTGCACGTACTGCTTCGAGCACATGCAAAAAACCTTGGGTGTTGACTTGAAAAGTATAAATGGGATTTTCAATGGAGAGTGGAACAGACGCAATCGCGGCGAGATGCAACACGGCATCACACGTCGCGGTTAAATCGGCAACCAGTGGGTACTCCAGTATATCGCCTTCGATAAATTCAAGATTGGGATTATTCAAATCAAGATTAGTCATCTTGCCGGAAGACAGATTATCCAGCACTACCACTTGCTTATTTTCACGCAATAATAAATCGACCGTGTGAGAGCCGATGAAACCAGCGCCGCCCGTTACTAAAATACGTTCAGGCATCTTGCGCAAAAGCCAGTGAGGTCAAGGGAATCCAGGTCCGATACAGACTAATGCCGAGATAAAGCAGCATATAGCCTA
>CAYUYG010000045.1:0-9360 GCA_964449125.1 uncultured Coxiellaceae bacterium
CAAAGACAATCCTCTCGTCACAACCATGATCTTCAAGGAAACGGGCATTAATGATGAAAGCGTGCAGTGTTTAACTAAACTTCGATATGTAACGACACTTAATTTAGCAAACAACAATCTAACGGATAAAGGCATTCAGTTAATTGCAAACCAAATGCCCGCACTTAAAAACCTTTTTGTGGCATCTAACAACATTGGAGATGTGGGAGCAAGGTATTTAGCTGACGCCAGCTTAGATTCTATCGATTTATATCGTAATCAAATTACTGATAATGGTGCTTTGCATTTTTTAAAAAACTCAACTCTGCATAGCCTTAGAATAACAGGTAATAATGTAAGCGAATCTTTACTGGAGAAAATAGACGAACAAATTCGCCAGAATCACAGTTCCTCAGAGAGGTTAAATGAAGATTTAGTTAAGTCATCTGTACCTTTAAAATAAAAAAGTGATTTTATTAAATTCTTAATAATTTGATTATATTTACAATAAGAAATCACTGAGTAAAATCTAAAATGAAGGTATGTGCATTAGCTAACTCTATACCCTATTAGGCCTCGCGATCCCACATCAAACTTGCTCCGTTATGCTTATAAACGGGATGCGGGACAACGCAACCTAGGGTTTGCCATTTAGCACATCGTCAAGATGGCTTCGTCTTTTAAATCAGCACTTGCATTGCCAACGGTATAAGAATGTGCGCCACTGCCAGCCAATTTACCTCGCTCTACAATTAAATATTCATTCCGAATAGGACGTTGCTCAAAAAAACATTCAAGAATTTCTCGCACGCCAGCTGCGTAACGTGCTTGAGCTGATAAGCTGGTGCCGGATACATGCGGCGTCATACCATGATACGGCATGCTTCTCCAAGGATGGTCTTTTGGTGCAGGCTGAGGGTACCAAACATCACCTGCGTACCCGGCTAACTGACCGCTTTCCAATGCTTTAACGATGGCATCACGATCACAAATTTTACCCCGTGCTGTATTGACAAGATAAGCGCCGCGTTTCATTTTACTGAGCAAACTATTATTAAATAAATGCTCAGTTTCTGGATGCAAAGGACAGCTAACGGAAATAATGTCACATAATGGTGCCATCGATTCAATGCCAGCATGATAAGTAAGCCCTAATTCTTTCTCAATTTGCTCTGTCAAACGATGACGATCGGTATAATGAAGTTTCACATCAAATGGTTTGAGTCGTCGTAAAATACCTAACCCAATCCGACCTGCACCGACAATGCCAGCTGTCATGCCTTCAATGTCATACGATCTTGCTGCACAGTCAGCAATATTCCAGCCTTTATCAAGAACCCACTGATAAGATGGAATATAATTACGCGCTAAAGTTAAAATCATCATCACATTATGTTCTGCAACGCTATTACTATTACAGTAAGTAACCTCAGCAACCGTAATCCCTTTTTCTATCGCCGCTTGCAGATCAACGTGATCAGAACCAATGCCAGCGGTAACCGCTAGTTTTAATTTTTTTGCTCGTCCCATTCGTTCTTTTGTTAAATAAGCAGGCCAAAATGGCTGCGAAATAATGACATCAGCATCATGTAGTTCTTTTTCAAATTGTGAATCAGGACCATCTTTATCGGATGTCACAATAAAAGTATGATTATTTTCTTCAAGGAATTTACGTAGGCCAAGCTCGCCTGAAACCGACCCCAATAATTGTCCGGGTTTAAAATCTATTGTTTTGGGTGTCGGTAAAGATTGGCCATTAGGATAATCATCAAGCTTGGGAAGATCGTCGCGGGCATACGATTTGGGATAGCCATCAACGGGATCATCATAAAGTACACACAGAATTTTTGCCATGAGCCTTCTTCCTTGAAATAGGTAAAAGACAACTATGTTAATGAATTATGAAAATTCTTGCTAGCAGTAAAATAATACGCAATCATCTTTTTCTCAACCAATATAGTGCAGAATGAAGTATGTAAGCTCGCGCATGTAGAGGAACGGGAGCCCGCACAAATACCCCGTAAATTAAACATGTAATATGTACATTTCATGTTTGAACTCAAATTCAAAAAGTGGCCATTATATTGTGTTATTATTAACTCGTACTACTGCGGGCCAAAATTTATTTTAAGGAAATGAAAGTTGTATGGACAGAAATAGAAAAAGAATTACTAGGCTATTTAAAAGTTTAGGACCAGGACTCGTGACAGGGGCTAGCGATGATGATCCTTCCGGTATTGCGACGTACTCTCAAGCAGGTGCAAAATTTGGCTTAATGACTTTATGGACAGCGTTAATCACTTTTCCTTTGATGGTGATAATTCAGGAAATGTGTGCCCGGATTGCTATGAGCACTTCAACTGGATTAATGACAACTATCAAAAAGCACTATCCGCCCATATTAATTTATTGTGTTATTATCTTAACCATTCCCGCTATTATCCTAAACATTGGCTCTGATATTGCCGGAATGGCTGCCGCGGCGAATTTATTACTTCCTAATGTTTCGAGTCATTTATTCGCGGTAATTTTTACCATTTGCTTATCTGCGGCAATCATTTATTTCCCCTATCAATCAATTGCAAAAATACTCAAATATCTTTCTCTTATTTTATTTTTATATATTATCGTTCCATTTTTAGTTAAACAAAATTGGCTGGCTGTATTAAATTTTACTTTTATCCCTCATATCAAATTTAACAAAGAGTTTTTAAATATTCTTGTTGCAATTTTAGGAACGACGATTTCACCTTATCTTTTCTTTTGGCAAGCGACAATGGAATCAGAAGAAATAATGCATAAGAAAAATGCCCAGCGTCGATCGCTAAAAACTATGCGTTACGATGTCTTTACCGGCATGTTTACGTCAAATATCGTGATGTATTTTATTATTTTTACTACGGGTTCGGTTTTGTATGCAAATGGAATTCATCAGATCGATACAGTTGAGCAAGCCGCAAAAGCATTAGAGCCGCTTGCCGGCGAATTATCCTATTTATTATTTTCAATCGGCATAATAGGTACTGGATTACTCTCCATCCCGGTATTAGCAAGCACTGGCGGTTATATTTTAATAGCCACTTTTGGATTGAATGGGGGCTTAGATAAAAATATACGTCAGGCAAAAGTATTTTATTTTATCATTCTTATCTCATTAGCAATCGGCTTATTAATCAATTTATATGATATTAGTCCGATTAAAACGCTGATCTACACCGCCATTCTATATGGATTAACTGCGCCAGTTTTAATTTTAATTATTATATTTATTGCTAATAACAAAACACTAATGAAGGATAAAGCCAATGGTTTATTGTCTAACACCTTAGCGCTCATTTGTTTTATTTTAATGAGTATCGCTGCTTTCGCTTTGCTTTATCTACAATTTTAATAACTTAAGTATTAATTATACAAGCATTAGCTATTCTAAAAATTGCATAATTTTTGTGTCGAAACAAAAAATCTTACACATGTTTCGCAGTAAAAAATAGGTCATGCCTGCATTCTATCATAGCGCAACTGAGTCCTGATGATGTTGTATAGCTCACATGCATGCCTCACTTGGAGATACCAAACTTTGATCAGCGATTTAGCCACATCACACGTTTATCGCTGATCATAGTAAAGTTTACATTGTAGGATTTAATCCCAATGAATTTCTCATTACTTGTATGTATTGTTTTTCAGCGCGATGACTGAAAAGTCCATGTTGATTTACCAAGAGAGTCGCTACTTTAGGCATTGGTTTAGCAGTATTAGTTTGCCAGATTTCTAATACGGCAGGGCTAACATTAGGCCAAAATTTGCTAACGCCTACTGCAAATTCTTCTTCTCCGGAAATAGCTTTAACTTTTGGTGGATAAGCGACTCCGATACCAAATATACCTTCCAGTGGCTTTCCACACGCATCAGACATTTGACTACTTTTTGAATCATATCCAAATTCCGACAAAGGTTTGCCATTAATCTCTAACGAGGATTTAGGTTTATAACCAATACCATACACTATATTTGAACAGTCAGATAAAGCCGTTGATAGCAGCGATTGTGGCTCATTAGATTTATAAATAGTGAATCTAGGGTGATACTCTCCAGTACTTAGCGGATAATCTGCCATTAGTTTTTTTGTGAATGCAGCAACTTCTCCTTTTAAGCCGGTATTATCATACTGGGTATAACGCGTTCCATCACCAGTCACAGCGGGGGTTGCATATCGATAGTCTTTATTCATTAATTGATTAACAATCATTCCTTCTTTTAATAAATGCATAACAGCCAATGCTGCGGAGTGCGAAGAGCCGACAACACAAACTCTTTTAATTTCCCTGTTTTCATCAAGATAATCATTTAATTCAGATTGAATAAAAGCCGTATTAGGATGGATAGGGATAATGTGATCGCCCAATAATTCCATTCCCTTAGCTTCTGCACCAACAGCCAAAATTACCCTTTTGGCCAAAACAGTGATGGCATCTTCGCCGCTTCCAATCTTGACTTCGATACCCTCTCTTGTTTCATTGATCGCATTCACTCTTCCATTGATTGAATGAACCAAATTACGTAATTTGTTTGTAATATGTTGCAATGGCTCAGACGCAACCCTTAAAGAGCATGTTGTCTTTGCATCAAGATGAGTAATTGCGAATTTTTTCTTTTCTTCTTCATTAGGGCGACAAACTGGAATCATTGCATATATGCCTTCATTGACCTTTTCATATGCTTCAACCGTTGTGTTGCCCGGCACACTACTCCCTGCACTTAAATTTGTTCCAAATTCGCCCACCTTAAACTCAGGATCAATCCACAGGATGTTTTTTCCAGTGGTATTATTGGTTCCATAAATTTTTGCAACTGCACAGATAGCAGCAGGGCCTGCGCCCACAACTAAATATTCTGCAGTCAAATTTCTTTTATTATCTTCTTTTATACGCGATTCCATTGTACCCTCACTTGATTGTTATAAGTGACACCATTATTTAACTTACTTGCTTATAAATATAATTCATATTTTAAATATAGATAATCGGCTTTCTTGATTACGAGAGAAAAGCCCACTATCATTTTATATATTGCTCGTATCCTTTTATTAAGTTTAATTGTTGTGAGAATTCGAATCGCCTTTGGATAAAGTTACTAACAATGTGGAACAACTCACCCTACGCCTTGCTAATTACAATGAAAATAAATATATTCTCATTTTCACCTCGCTCCTCTAGAAAAAATGCTTAGTACAACGATCATGACAGACGGTATTAAAATGCTAAGTAGTGATGAACTACATCAATACTTTCAAAGAATTTGCGCATCCGATACAGAGATCATACGTTTTTTAGGATCTCCGTTACTTGATGTGCTGGTTGCCATACATCGACTTCAGGTACTGCATGTACACGTTAGCAATGAGGAAATGCAAGACCCAGCTCGAGTTAATACTGAGCACCCCATCTCACCTTATTTCCACGATATCTTTAACAAAATTGTTACACAGCATCAACATGGTTATTGTTTTGATAACAATCAATTGTTACGCCATGTATTGATAACCCTAGGCTATGACGTAACTCTTTATAATGCACATATCATCCGCGATAACAAACCCAAGGACGATGCTCAACATATTATTTTATTAGTAAAGTTGGGAGAGAAAGAATACTTGGTTGATGCTGGTTACGGGGGCGTGGCGCCGATACCGGTTGTGGAATTTACGTTAGATACCAAGCAAACCAGTGTAGAAAAAGCGTGGAAAACAACTAGCGCCTCAGAAAACAAATATATAATCACCTCAGAAAAATTTAAATTCGATGGTAAAACTGAAGAAGATGGCTTTGTTGTGAGTCATAAATATAGATTACCTGATGGTGGCCAAAAATTATGGAAGCCGTTATATATCTTTCGAAAGCAGGTTTGCAATTTTAAAGAGTTTTTAGAGGCCAATGATCGCGTCTGTCGTTATGAACATACCACACCCTTTAAAACACGAATTTTTGAAACCGCTTTTGAAGGTGATAGCGTACGAAAATCGATAACTCAAGATGAGTTACACATCACTGTCAGCGGAACGACAGTATTACATAAACCAGTTAGCAGTGCGGAAAAATATACTAAATATCTAATAAAATACTTCGGCCACTTCAAAACACGACAAATCCACGAGCGTGTTGAATTCGGTAACAAAACCGTTCAACCAGTCAGCGGCAAGTTAGGCTGAGCGTTATATACTATGGATTTATTTTATTAAACAAACAATTATGCGGGTCATAAATTTTTAAATGACACGTAAA
The DNA here is from genome assembly GCA_964449125.1 of uncultured Coxiellaceae bacterium. Taxonomy (GTDB): domain Bacteria; phylum Pseudomonadota; class Gammaproteobacteria; order DSM-16500; family DSM-16500; genus Aquicella. The sequence continues at coordinate 6,261 of CAYUYG010000045.1, forward strand.
TGATCATTTATTGAGTTATCAATGAATGATCTATATAATTTGGCCAAATTTATACGCAGAGACAAGACAATATGAAGTTATCGCAAATTTATAAATCAATTTTATTCGCTGCTCTCTTTAGCATAATAATGGGTAATGCTGCTTTAGCAGAATCAGGCCTTGGCACGCAAATTAAACACGAATATAAAGACTTTATTCTCAGCCTTCCTCAAAAGGCCCAGCTTTTAGAGCAACGAACTCGCTCTGTTAATGTCAAAGCAAATGAAAAAATGTTAATTACCACTTACGTTTTTTCGCTTTCAGATACGTCTAAGAATGATATGAGTTTTATAGTTAATGTAATGTCAGCCCCTAACAAATCATCTGTTACAATCAATGATCAACGTAATGCCCTTACTGGCATGGTGGATGGCATTAAAAATAAAATGGGCTTAAAAATTAATTCGACTGAATCAAATAAGGTTTATCGAAATATAAAAGCGATTACATTAAGTGGAAAAGAGTTTCAAATCTATAAATTAACTCTTCCAGAAGGAAGCTTAGTTTTCTATGCATTATCTGCTAACAATAAACTTTATTTGTTGATGTTCTCCATCCCATCAACAATGAAGACTAATGAGCTTATTCAAACAATTTTGAAATCGCTCATCATTAAATGATATTAACCTTGAACAATCAGACTTTGGAGTAACATTGTGACTATCAGAATAATAGGTGTAATCGGCGCTATTTTAGGACTTGTATGGTTTGCAAGTGGACTGACTTCTCTCTCTCACATTATGCAATTACCAAATACAGCCTATTACATGGGAAATAAAGTTGGAACAATTATCACCATCCCACTCGGTTTATTTTTTCTGATTTATGGCACCAAATGGGCTATCCAAGGATCCGGTAAAAAAACTAAAAAAAGTAATAACTAATTTTTATTTCTACCTGAACAAATAGCCATCTGTAGATTGGGTTGAGCGTTTGTTGCGAAGCCCAATCACCTTCACTTTATTAAAAGCTAAATTCTGCACGTTTTTTCCAATGCGCTCTGTTCGATCTGTTAATTGCAGTAAATAATATGTTATCTGTAATCGACGGGAGTGCACATTGAGTCTTGGTGATGTATAGGTTGGGCTTCGCACGCTCAGCCCAACCTACGGCTAACTAGCTTGTCTTTCTTAAAGCATCGGTATTCTGTGTAGAAACGGATATGTCATTTGGAATCTCAGGAAATAAATCTGAACAAATGCGACGATTTATTACTCGCTTGCCTCCAGTTGAAGCAGAAGTTTCGCGCGCTGAATTGTCTGCTCGAGTAACGCCTTGTTCATGATCTGGAGCGAACCTGCGTCGTTTAGGTGCAGGAGGTTGTTGAGATGCATCTGATACTCTAGCTCTAGTGGTATTTTCACGCCCTCGTTTTGGAGATGATGGATTAAAAAATACAAGTTCAGCTCGTCCCCCTCTTCTTTCCGGTGTTCCTACTGGTGTTAGATCACGAAATACACATGCTTCACTTGAGGAATAATAAGAGGCTTGTAGAGCCTTTTGTGGTGTTGAATCTGGTGTTGAAGCACCCGAGAATAAACCAGGTTGTTTTGTAGGCGAAGCGTGCGGAGTCCGCATATCGTATCCAGATCTATCTTCTGGTGTTTTAGATAGAGCTTTAGCATTCTGTGATTGATCACACCACCTTGAAAACATACTTTTTATTATTTCATTTTCTTCATCGTTTAATTCTAAATATCGAGTGTCTTCATTAGCCTGTACTACGGTCATTCTTTTTGCTAAATCATAGTTTAGCAAACCCATAATAACTTTCGTAACAGGAGTTGGCACATTACGCAATCGCTCTACAAGCTCTTCATGTTCAATTTTCCTTACCCGAAAGCTTTCTTGAACACCTTCTTTCAATAAGGCTATCGCTTCTTCTTCTGAAATTTCACAATACATTAATAAACAAGTAAGTCCCAAACGGTAGGCATCTAATGCACTCAATTGCTCATCCAGCTCAGTCTCGCTCATTAAGTCATAGCGTTGCTGATTATAAGGTGCATAGATCGGGTCCCAACCGACTTTCTTTGGCGCCCAAAAAAGTGTGCGATCTTTTGTGTTGAAAATAACAGATAAATCAAAATCTGAAACGTAGCATCTACCTTCCTCATCAAAAAGAATATTCCCGGGTTTAAGGTCTAAATGTCTAATTTTAACTTCATCCATTTTTGTGTAGGCTTTCATCAAAGAACGCAGGACATGTCGTTTCAGTAAATCTTTTGATTCTAGATCATTTAACTCAGCTAAAACTTTTATTAATTTATTACCATCCCCGAACTTAGCTAGGCGCATGAATTGATAAGCAGTTGCATTTGCTGATTCGCTTTCGGGCTTCCTTTCGAGACCTGTGCGATATGGAATAAGTAAAATGGACTCAAGACCATGACTTTTTACATAGTCGTAAAAAGGGTCTAGATTATTATAATGCCTGGTATAATCATTACCCCTTGGGTAGATAATTGTTTTAGCTGCAATAGTTGTTGGCTCTCCTGCCATAAAGCCTCGTGCTATATATACAGAACCATAAGCACCCTTGCCCAAAACTGCGGATTGTATCCTAGCTATTTCGGTTAAACTTTCAGTTAACACGCTAAGATTTCCACTATCAGTAACTTTCGAATTTACTTTTCGAGTCATCCCTTGTGGTATTGTTGTAGCCTCGGCAGTAGTAACATAACTGCTATATTGAATTGATGCTAATGGGGTGGCAGAAAATTCTTCATACTGCGTTTCAAAAGGCGATTGTTCTGTTGCTGTGTTACTTGATCTTGATGATTGCATAAAAAATAACCCACTCATTATAATTATAAACAAAAGCGCTAAGCTAGCACATAAAGTTCAAGATTTCTTTTAAAATTCATTTTTAGAACTAAAAACACTATTTCTCAAGAGTTATTGAGTAAATTGAGGATAAAGTTTTTTCTCTAATACCAGACGAAAAAATATTTTTTAACCATTTGGAATACATCCATCTGTAGGTTGGGTTGAGCGCTTGGCGCTTAGCCCAACCTACGGCTTTGTGCATTAACAACTTGATTATGATGTAGGCTGGGCT
>CAYUYG010000046.1:0-8957 GCA_964449125.1 uncultured Coxiellaceae bacterium
TTAAATTCGGGTATAATCGCCTTTATTTCCTTCCTAGCTTTTTTGAGTATTGCCATTGGCATTATCAATGTACTGCCCATACCTGGACTGGATGGCGGACATCTATTGATTCAAACGATTGAACTGATTCTAGGTAAACCCTTATCAGTCTATACACTAGGGATTTTGTATCGTTTAGGTTTTGCCTTTATTATCTTTATTTTTATTCAGGCGTTTGTGAATGATATTTTGCGTTTAGGTTGATTTTCGTGGAGCTATACCATCGCGTCTCTCCTCATCCAAAATTTCCATGCCTTTATTTTTAACAGGCTTTGCTTCCACCTTAACAGGCTCTGCCGGTGAATTAACAGTCTCTCTATTCTGTTGAGGTGGAGTGGGTCTCGGTTGCACTTCAGATATATCAAGTGCGGCTTGCACTTTTGCTGTAGAAGATTGTTTTGCCGCTTTTTTACCTTCTTTAAATTCTGGTAATTTATTTGAAAATCTTTTTAAAGATTTTATGGCTGTTTGTAGTGAAGGCGATAATTTTCCCATAAAATAACCATGCACATCACTCACTTTGACCACCGCGTTATGCCAACTCATGGATCGAAAACCATGCCCCTCCTCTAAAGAGCGGCAAATACTTTTATCTAATACATCCCAATTTTTCATGGCTTCCGGATTAGCTGCCATTGCTTCTATTGCAGCCATTTCAACGGCCGTTCGATCTCTCCCGCTTTTACATCCCATGAGCGTCCCGCCTGTCCAACCCTTCGCAGTCAACCCAAACGCAGCACTCCAACTATTTCTTTTATAGGCATTTTTGGATTTCGAAGTATACAATTCCTTAAAAGGTTCATCTTTGTTTAACATAGCGCGCAAATAAAAAGCAGCGCGCAAGCGCATTGCTAATTCTTTTCTTAATTCAGGTGATGCATTTTGTAACTCAGGCGTGGCATTTGAATCTTTACGATCATAGGTACCATCTTCAAGTCTAGTAGCCGCTTTTTCCATCAACTCCCTCGCGTCAGTAAGCGCTTTACCTTTCAAACTGGCACCGTTCATATATTGAATATAAAGTGTATCACCCAAAGATGGTTCGAGCACTTTAGCTAACGCTTGCACTTTTTGTATTCTAGCTAAATCTTCACCTTTAAATTGTTTAGCGCTCGGAGACACTGAAGCCGAGTTGACCGACGCATTAGTATGGCCAAAATAAACTTTGGCTCCATTTGCAAATTTTACACTTCCATCACCTAACACTTCTCCATCGTATTCTTTTATCATGGTTTGCTTAACACCTTGCATGGCTTCTTTTGCCATTTCTACAAATTTTGCATTATTATCGGTATGCCATCGGTAAGCATAGGCTTCTAAAACATGAGGAGTTAATAAGGTTTGATAATCTGCAAAATAATCAAACCCCATTGCAGATGCTGTAGAATAGTGTGTGTGCGCATTATCTGCGCGCATCATCGGATCAAAGTCTTGATATTTTTCTTTATAATTTTGTATGCCAGTCCAAATTTGTTTTTCTAAAATTTCTTGTAATTGTTTAACTGCCAATCGCCTTTGTTCTCGAACATCTTTAACATGAAAAGCGGAGGTAATACCCATACGGGTAAACCGCGAATAACTGTCTTGTGTCCATCTACTCTGGGAATCTTTATCTTTTTTTGCTGTCACGATTTCAATGGTTTGATTATTTGCCGGCAATGGTAGCCAGCGCGCTGAGGGTGGAGCGGCCGAACCGACATCGCGCAGTGTTGCTAAATTTTCTCTAAAAAAATTATCCAGCCACGAGTCGCCTACTTTGGATAAACCGGCTGACGATTTAGCTTGTTGAAACCATACTTTTGAACTTAACTCAGCGAACTCGTCCCCAGAAAAAAACTCGCTGTCATAATAAGCTGCATCAATTTTATAGGGCGTGGCACGTTGAATAACAACCTGATCTTGTTGATTCATTTCCCGCTCACTAATGGTAATGACGGCAGGATGTTTTTCCAGCATGATTGCCAAATCACGCGCCATTACTAATTGTTTACTACGAGCCTTCTCTAAATTTGGAGCAATACCATGCTCCACTAAGAGCTTGGCGAAATTTTCAGCCAATTCATGCGTATCCTTTGTAGAATTTTCCGACGAACGCTGTCTTTCCACATAATCTGCATATGACTTATTTAATCCATCTTCAAAGCTTGCATTCTGCGGACGTAAATTTTTAGCAATCAACAACATTCCTTGCAAATAACGCAGAGCCTGAATTTCAGCTTCAAAAGGATTAATAGGATCAAGATCCTTCTTTCCTTGTTGATGATGTTTAATCCATGTATCGCCATTTTCTGAAACAAAATCAAAATCGCTTTCGCGTAATTGCTGAATTTTTTTCTGTACTTCATTCTGTACTTCATTAGAGGTGAAGTTATTAAGAGTTAACACATCTGCGATATGTTCGAGTTGAGCAGAAGTAAGTTGGTTGGGACGCTTATAAGCTGATGAGCTCGTATCTCTACTGGCCATGACCTCAGTATATAGCTCAGAACGCAACATTTTGTTATTCTCCTCAGTATGCTCTTATTATAACTTAGTTTCTCCTCACCATAAGTACTTGATAGTTTTATGATAATCATAAAGAATGCGACAATTAGCTACCGGAATAAGCCCCTGTTTGCAGATCTTAATCTGACTTTAGAGCCGGGAAGCTGGACGGCATTGCTCGGCCCAAGCGGGGTGGGTAAAAGTTCGCTGCTGAGATTTGTTGCTGGTTTACTGGATGCAAACGCAATACAAACAGGCCAAATACTGGCACAAACTGACACGGTAATGACTGGCCAAATTGCTTACATGGCACAAACCGATTTACTTTTACCCTGGCTTACTATTCGCGATAATGTCTTGCTCGGATTAAAACTGAAACGTGTTACTCGCACAGCACGTTTAGCCATGATCCAACAAGCAGAATTATTATTGGCAAAAACGGGAATTACAGCAGCCGCCGATCTTTATCCACCACAATTATCAGGCGGCATGCGTCAGCGCGCAGCACTCGTACGCCCGCTATTACAAAACAAACCCATTATTTTAATGGATGAACCTTTTTCTGCACTGGATGCCATTACCCGACATGCATTGCAAAATCTAGCGGCAGAATTATTACGTGGAAAAACAGTTTTGTTTATTACGCATGATCCTGTTGAAGCCTTACGTTTAGCGCAAACAATTTATATTTTGCAAGGTCAGCCAGCAACGCTTTCCTTATCCACTGTATTGGATACACCCACACCGCGTGCAACAACGGACCCCAATGTTTTGCAATGGCAAGTCGAGCTGATGCAACAACTCACTCAGGCAGCTGAATCATGCTAACTTATCTCTGGCGTCTGACTCTCATTACAAGTGGATTACTTTTAGCATGGGAAGGGATCGTCTTTTATTATGCCATCCCAAATTATTTACTCCCTGCCCCGCACGAAGTATTTACCGTACTTCAACATCAACTCCCTATGTTGCTTAATCAGGCAGTGCCAACACTCATCGAAACCGTTCTTGGCTTTTTCCTGGGAATTCTATTTGGTTGTTTAGCTGGATTGGTTCTCGCTTTTTTTCGCCCTTTAAAATCTTGGTTTTTACCGGTGCTTATCCTCAGCCAGGCAATTCCCATTTTTGCCGTCGCCCCCTTATTAGTGGTTTGGCTAGGCTATGGTCTGGCTTCCAAAATTGTCACTTGCGTGTTGATGATTTTTTTTCCAGTGGCCAGCGCATTCTATGACGGCTTGCAACGCACACCTGCCGGATGGCTCGATTTAGCTAAAACCATGAATACCTCCAAAACACGCCTATTTTGGCATATACGCATTCCTGCAGCATTGCCATCGCTCGCTTCAGGCATACGCATTGCCGCTGTCATTGCGCCCATTGGCGCTATTGTGGGTGAATGGGTTGGTGCAAGCTGCGGCTTAGGTTATTTAATGTTAAACGCTAACGCGCGCATGCAAATTGATATCATGTTTGCCGCATTGCTTGTTATCATGTTCATCAGTTTAACACTGTATTTCACTACGGATAGATTGCTGAAACGCCTCGTGCACTGGCAGGAGAACACGAATGAATAAATTTATTTTCTGGATAGTATTATTGATGACATCCCTGACTGTCGCAGCTGGCTCGCGTCCCCAGAAGCTGACAGTCGCATTGGATTGGTTTATCAACCCTGCGCACGCCCCTTTAGTGATTGCACAGCAGCAAGGTTTTTTTAAAGCAAACGGATTGGACGTTGAACTCATTAGTCCTGCTGATCCCAATGATTCGCCGAAATGGGTGGCAGCCGGCACGGCTGATATCGGCTTAACCTATCAACCGGATCTTCTGGAACAAGTTGATCGCGGCCTACCCTTAGTTCGTATTGGCACCCTAATTGATAAACCCTTAAACTGCTTAGTGGTATTAAAAGAAAGTAAGATTAAAACCTTAGCCGATCTTAAGGGCAAACAAATTGGCACCTCCAGTGCAGGGTTAAGCGATGTAATGCTCAAAGTCATGCTCAAAAAAGCTGGACTGACTGAGCAAGACATTAATTTAGTGAATGTTCATTATAATCTGACCCAAGCATTACTCTCCCATCAAGTCGATGCGGTCAGTGGATTAACGCGTAATTTAGAAGTCGCCGAATTAGAAAAAAACGGTCATCATGTGATCGCTTATTTTCCTGAAGATTATGGCGTCCCCAATTACAGCGAGCTTATTTTTGTAACCAACCGTAACAATGCGCATGATCCGCGTCTTCCGCGATTTTTAGCTGCGGTAAAACAAGCCGTTGCTTATTTAGACCTGCACCCGCGCGAAACCTGGCAACAATTTAGCAAAGCTTATCCAGAAGCCAATAATGAGGTGAACCATGAAGCTTGGTTTGCTACAATGCCTTATTTTGCGGAAGAGCCTGCTAGTCTCGATGCAAAAGAATGGCAAAACTTTGCTGATTTCATGCGCAAAAATCGGTTGATTAAAAATGTTCAGTCCTTACCTCGCTATACGTTGGCGTTAAATTAAACTTGATAGAAAGGAAAGCTTATGTTGGTGTATGTGTTACTTGGCATGAATGCCAGCGTTTTGATCATCACACTCTTCTTATTAATTAAACAATTACTGTCTGGCTCCCATCAAGAAAAAACTGGGCAGCGTCTCGAAGAACAAATCCTGCAATTAAATAAGCAGCATCAATCTGCCGAACAGCAATTACGTGAAAATTTATTACTGAACTTTTCTAGCTTGCAGCAATCCATACTCGAAAAATTTAGCCATACACGTCTTGAACAAAACCAGCAAGCAGCCGATCTTAAAGAACAATTACAGCATGCGTTTGCCAATCATCGTGCCCGTTTTGATGAAAGACAGATGGAATCTCTGAAAATCTTGCAGGATACCTTGGTGAAGGGTGTACAAGATAATCGACAGCAGATTAAAGAAGCATTAGGCGATCATGCGCAGGAATTAGGCAAACGCGTTGAGCAATTAACGCAGACCACTGAAACTAAACTGAAAGAAATCAATCAGCAAGTCGAAAAACGATTGGCAGAAGGTTTTGAAAAAACCAATGAAACATTCAATGATGTGATTAAACGCCTCGCCTTTATTGATGCAGCACAAAAGAAAATCACTGAATTGTCCAGCAATGTCGTGAGCTTGCAAGAAATTTTGAACGACAAACGCTCACGCGGCGCGTTTGGCGAAGTGCAGCTATCGGCACTCATTTGCAATATGATTCCTGAGCCACATTTTAGCTTTCAACATCAGCTAAGCAATAACAAACGTCCAGACTGCATGCTGTTCTTGCCTGAACCAACTGGTAATATTGCCATTGATGCCAAGTTTCCGCTGGAAAGTTTCCGCGTCATGATTGACTCGGCCACCACTGATGTTGAGCGCACCCAAGCCGAAAGACAATTTAAACTCGATATTCGCAAACACATACAAGATATTGCCGAAAAATATATTATCCCTGGGGAAACAACCGATGGAGCTGTCATGTTTATCCCAGCTGAAGCCGTGTTTGCTGAAATCCATGCACACCATTCTGACTTGGTTGAATTCGCGCAAAAATCGAATGTGTGGCTGGTATCCCCCACGACGATGATGGCTATTTTAACGACAGCTCGCGCGGTGTTAAAAGATGCGGCTACCCGCCAACAAGTACACGAAATCCAAAAACATTTGCGTTTGCTAGCAGAAGATTTTGATCGTTTTCAATTGCGCATGGATAATTTGGCGAAACGTATTGCCCAGGCCCACTCTGATGTCGAACAGGTTCATATTTCTTCTCGTAAGATTTCACAACGGTTTGTGCAAATTGAACGAGCAGAATTGGATAATATTAAACCGGAAGAACCCTTATTAATTGCTGAAAATTTAGCCGCACCCGTGGAATAAGTTTTGCAAACAATGCAGCAAGAGTAAGTAGGCTTAATCATGCCTGCTTACTCTCAGTAAAAATGATAGCTTAAAGCCTGTGACTTCCCAGTGTCTTTTCTTGTTTTTGGTATTTCTCCACTTCCGCATAATAAGGAACATCCCAGCAAACATGCAATTTTTCTACTGGAATAGGCACCACAGGTTCATTGAGTTGGAGATTGTATTGAGACACAAATTTTGCAATGAATAATTTAGCCACCACGGGTACAAATACTGCTCCAGCTGGACAAGGTCTATTACCGGAACCGAAAGGCACAAAATAATCTTCCACCATTTTAGATAAATATTTCTGGTTTTCTGCCTCTTCAAAACGGGATGGATTAAATGTACGTGGATTTTTCCAAACGGCAGGATCATTCACATTTTGTCGCAAAGGCGTAAATAAATGGGATTGTTTGGGAATGGAATACGTCCTTTCTAGACCACGTTGATCTTCGACTGTCAAATCAAAGGGCCGCGATGTTTTACGTACTAATAAACTTCCCGGCGAAAAATAGCGTAATGCTTCGAGATAGCAGCAATGCAAATAAGGCAATTTCTGCAATTCTTTCGACGAATCTTGCCATTGATCATTCTCTATTAACTCTTCACGTAATTTATGTAGCATTTCTTTATTTTCATATAGCTCAGCAAGTAACCCCATTATTAACATCGATAAATTACTTTGTGCAATAATACCCGCGCCTAAACGCGTATCAGCGAGTGCTGCTTTTTTTTCTTCAAGACTCAAATTATCGTAATCAGTCGGCAAATAGGGGGTCACATGTGTACCTTGGGTTTTTACCTTATCAGGTGTCATCAGTTCAGCATTCATTGCTAATACTTTATCAATGGCCTCGTGCAATTCAGCGCCACCTTTTCCGGAATTCAGTACTTTGTCGAAACGTCTCAATAGCGGAATGTATTCCTTGGGAATATGATCAATCCCCGCTAGTTGTTTGCCAATGATATTCGCCACGAAATAAATAATATTATCTTGATAAAGCGCGGTACTATCCCAGGTATTAATGCAATCTTCGAATACGTCATCACAGATTTTTACCACTTCATCAATGGCTCTTTTTGAAGTGATAAAATTATTAAAATGAGTTCGTTCTTTTCGAGCTTCCTCGCCTTGCTTCGTTATGAAGGTTCTATCGCCAAATAAACGATGAATTTGATCGTGAATGGGTTGGCGTGCAGCTCTATCTAAATTATCCGGGTCAGTTTCACCATAGCTCAATACTTTTCTAAAATTGGATTCCTTGCCAGAGACAACAACAAGTTTTGGCAACACATTTTGCCAAGCGGGTCCAATATGCGCAATGCCTAAGCCTGTTTCCAATGATCGCTGATAAAGTTCACCATTAATAAACTGGGGACCAAACATCAGTATTTCGTATAAATCGCCAATAGTATTATTTTTTATAAAATAACAAAGATTAAGTAATGCATGACCACAGGATGTCATTAAGGTATTAAAACCGTAAGCGGGTTGCGAGGATAAATCTGAATGTTGCATGAGTTAGTCCTTACTGATTTTTTTTATATATTTAAGGTGATCGCATGATACGAAGTTTTACTTATTCATTCAACGCATGTTAATGAAATATAGTCGCTGAAAAGGCAATATATAAGCGCCACCTATACTCACACTCCCATGCAGATCTGTACTAATCTACAGAGGGATAAATAGACTGGTTAACTCTTTCATCATTTTTTAGGTTCACTTAGTCAAATTCTCAGTTTTGACTAAAAACAACCCACAACTCTCTTGAACATTTTCTTTTTAGCCAAGAAGAGAAGGTATGTTCTTGATTTAAAAATTAAATTGGCCTACATTTTTTGCGCGGCCTATTAATTTAAGGAGTTTCACATGCAGTCAGCCAGAGGAAAATACACAGGCTCAACCTTTTCACGTCTACGTCCTTTTTCAACTCATATTCCTAGTTCCGTTTCAGCAATGACAAACACACATACAAGCTCTGTTATGTTTCTCTCACCCAGCACAGCTTCTTATTGGCGCGGCCGAGCTAGACCATGGGTAAACCAAAGTCGATCGGAAAGTGCAAGATCATGGATGAATGCAATAGTACGATGCACTACCAATGGGGTCACTGAAGTTCCAAGCGAACCCAGCCAACCTCATGAATCAGAAAAACATGAGAAAGTTATTATTCCTGCCTCCCACTTAAAACCTGCATTCAAGCCTTTGCAAAATCGTTTTGTAAGCTTGATGAATGAAATACTCATAACCTCAGTAACCTCACCTGCACTAGCTTCGACGTGGCTATATTTGACTGAACAAATGTTATATCAGTCCCCCATTGCCATGGCTTTATTATTAAGTGGAACGGCAATGGTGAGTAAGAAAATACTTGATATCAGACGCATTAATTATTATTCAGAATTTAGTATTAAAATTGATGAAGCAATGCCGTCTGTATGTGAGCATGAAAATGCACGCATTTTGCCGGGACCAAGACAAGGATGAAATATAATAGGTCAAGCTTAGTAGTAACAGGTAT
>CAYUYG010000047.1:0-8900 GCA_964449125.1 uncultured Coxiellaceae bacterium
AGCACGGTCAATGATTTGAAATGCGTCGAAGTATGTGCGGTCTGGGCTGGAAGCGATAAAAGTTTCGGATGGGATACCAGCAGTGGTGACCTTTCACCTTTAACTCTTGCTGGCAGAGAGGAGGGCACATAAGAGCCTGATTGGGGTGTCTCGTCTTTTTTGTTTTTCTCTTTCAAAAGTTCGGGCAACGATCCATACGAGCTGGAGTGGGTGCCACTCGCAGCTTGTTCGGAATTCCTTGCTCCTGGAATCGCTACCGGTGGAGTAGGTCGTTCTTGCACTGCTTTTATATCATCGGGTTTCTGGGGCGATGTTTGTGCAGCTGGCACTGCATCAGGTTGTTTATTAATAACAGGCGTGGGTTGGCGTCCAAAAATGTAGCGACTAAATAAATTGAAACCTTTTTGAGCAAGATTTTTAACGTCCTGGTACCAACCGGGGATCGCAAAGCCGACTTTTTTGACCATGTGTAGGAAGCTTGCTCCGGATACGAGGCAGGCACCCACTGTCATGACGATTTGGCTAACGGGAGCCAGCGGTGGAAAGGCCCAAAACATGGCCATGCCAACCAGAATTAAAATCGTACCCGCAATTTGTGGTACGTGTTTGAGCGCTAACATACCCATTTTTCGTTTTAATTGAGATTCTAAAAGAAGCAGTTTGTTAAGGGTATTAGTCTGATCTACAGTTCTATTATCGCCGAGCTTTTCAAGTTCTCGTCGTTTCCACCAGGTTTTAAAGAATAATTTACCGGCATGCCAAAATTCACGGCATCCCTTATAGATATCCATCAGCGTATCAAAACTAAAACCAGACATATTAAGAATGATGGCAGTCGTTGGTGAAATGAGGGTGGCAGCAATATTAAGTGCTCCCCACACGAGGTTGTTTAACATACTGAGGAGACGTTTCTCCTCAGTCAACGCATTATAAAAGCGTACAGCTAGAAACTTTGGCCACGACCAATTCTTTTCATGAGGTGCAATGGGTGCGAGCATGGCATCAAGCACAAAGGATAGATCAAGCACAAAATCTACTAAGTATGAAATGCCAAATAAGGCATAAAAGTCGGGCAGAAAGGGCGGTTTAAATCGGGCGTAAGCGCGATTGAAACGCCATATAAATAAGCGGAGGGTCGAAAACCAACCATGAAGAGTCTGTAGTTTTTCCGCCAATTTAATACCAGACACGTCGCCAAAAAATTCCTCTTTATCCGCTTGAACGGTTTCTGTGGCTGTTTCTTCAGGAAGCCCCTTTGCTGCGCGCGCTGCCTGTCTAGCAACTCTTGCTTCAGCCAATGTTCTAGGGAAAGGAGGAAGCCCGGCTTGTGCTCGATAGGCATTTGCTTTTGCTAAATCCGGTCGATGATTGGCGGTTCCCCATTGATAGAAACGTGATAATTCTTCAGCGATTTGTTTTTGTTCTTCTTTGAAGTCGATGTCATCGAAGTTCAGCTCACACAAGAGTTCTTTGGCCTTGATGTCTTCGCCAAAGGTGGGGGAGATGAGTTTTCGCAGGACACGCGGGGTTTCTATCGGTTGAGGGGCTTCTTCGCTAATTTCCTCGCTTTCTCCTTCTCCTCCTCCTCCTTCCTCTAGGCTGAGGGTTGAATCAAGCAAATCCTCTTCGATAAGATCCAAAGTATGCAGTGACTGATTTAATCCAGCACGGGCTTCCATTTGCTTAGCTCGAGTGCTTGAAGGTGGTTAAGGGGGCGCGCAGGAATGCATTGCCCGAAAGAACATATAGAGCTAGAGCGGGGAGCACAAGCAGAGCGATTAAATAAGATTTCATCCCTCTTCCTCGTAATTATTATTCTTGGAATTCTAGGCTGCGAATATTAAGGTAATCTTAAGTCCAGTCAAGTGAAACACGATATGAAACCCGGATTTGCGTTGAATCATAATCTTATTTGACACCAATGACTTACATCCATACAATGCAGTCCATGTCTGAGAAGCAAATACCTGAACATGTTGATCCATTCCGCTATGCCGAGCAAAGTCTGGGTATAGATGGTATCGTCAAAATCGCTGATATGCAGCGGCTTAATGTGCTTGAATCTACTAGTAATGATCAGGTTAAGGCTGACCTGCAATTTGGGGTTGATGAGCAAGGTATTGTTTTTTTAAAAGGACATCTTGAAACCAGGCTAACTCTGCAATGTCAGCGTTGTATGGAACCGTTCACTTATGAAATAATATCCGACTTTGTCCTGGGCATTATTAATACCTTGGATGAAGCGAATGCCTTGCCGGAACAATATGAGCCTGCAATGGCAAAAGAGGGTAGTTTGGCATTAAGAGAGTTGATTGAAGACGAAATCATTTTAAATTTGCCAATTATCCCTCGGCATGAACCTGAAGAGTGTAATATTAAACTGCCTGTAGCAGATTCAGGATGGGAGCAAGGTAAAGGTGAGAATCCTTTCCATGTGTTGAAATCATTAAAGTTAAAGCAAAAGCAGAAATAGTGCTTAGCTAATCCAGAGTGGGGAGTTTTTAAAATGGCTGTTCAAAAAAGTCGAGTAACCCGATCAAGACGCGGTCAGCGTCGTTCTCATGATGCATTGACCAAGCCAACATTGGCTGTTGATGCTGCAACAGGTGAAACACACCGTCGTCACCATATTAGCCCAGAAGGCTTTTACAAAGGCCGTCAGGTGATTGATAAGTCCGTTACTGTCGAAAACGAAAACGACGAAGAGTAATCGTTTGACTGCGACAACAATAGCAATTGATGCAATGGGAGGCGATTTTGGGCCTCCCATTACCGTTCCAGCAGCACTAAGTGCCTTGGCAAATTATCCTCACTTGCACCTGATCTTGGTGGGTGATGAAACTATTTTGCGCCAGGCGCTCGGCTCGTCTGCGTATGATAAAGAACGCCTGACGATTCAACATGCTTCCCAACAAGTTGCCATGGATGAACCGCCCGCTCAGGCTCTCCGTAACAAGAAAGACTCCTCTATGCGGGTCGCGATAAATCTGGTGAAAGAAGGCAAGGCAAATGCCTGTGTCAGCGCGGGTAATACCGGCGCGTTAATGGCGACTGCCCGTTTTGTATTGAAGATGCTGCCGGGTATCGATCGTCCGGCCATTATTTCCACTTTTCCAACCACGGTAGAGGGTAGGAATGTGCGGATGCTGGATTTAGGTGCCAATGTGGATTCAGGTCCTGAAGATTTAGTTCAATTTGCCGTCATGGGGTCTGTATTGGCTTCAGCTGTTGAAAATATCCATAATCCGAAAGTGGCTTTATTAAATATCGGTGCAGAAGATATTAAAGGCAACGAATTGGTTAAACAAACCGCTCAGCGTCTTAATGATCTTAAACAGCTTAATTATGTCGGCTTTATTGAAGGCGATGAATTGTATAAAGGCCAGGTCGATGTCGTGGTCTGCGATGGATTTGTGGGAAATGTTGCACTAAAAACCACAGAAGGGGTCGCGATCCTCATTACCAAGTTGATGAAAGATGCGTTTATGCGCAATGGTTTTACAAAATTAATTGGCTTGCTAGTGAAACCCATCTTAAAGCCTTTTGTTAAGCGCATTGATCCAAGCCGTTATAACGGCGCAACGTTTATTGGATTGCAAGGCACCGTGATTAAAAGTCACGGGGGTGCGACTGTAAAAGGATTTGCAACTGCCATTGTAGAAGCAATGACAGGTGCAGAAAAAAATGTTCCGGACCAAATTCGACATGAAGTCGAACGGTTAATTAGCGCGTCATTACCTCCACAGTAGGTTACGTATGAAGTACTCAAAAATTTTAGGCACCGGTAGCTATCTTCCAGAAAAAATTCTGACTAATTTTGATTTGGAAAAATTGGTTGAGACGTCCAACGACTGGATTGTTGAGCGTACTGGTATTAAGCAACGTCATATTGCGGAAGAGACTGAAAATGCCGTGACTATGGCGGAGCAAGCAGGGCGCCGCGCATTAGAAGCAGCGGGTTTAACGCCGGCAGATATTGACATGATTATTGTGACCTCCACGACACCGCACATGGTATTTCCAAGTACGGCGTGTTTATTGCAGGAAAAATTAGGTATAGCCGGTTGTCCAGCTTTTGATTTGAACGCGACAGCCTGCGCGGGTTTTATGTATGGTTTTAGTATTGCTGATCAGTACATTCGAACCGGTGCAATTAAAAACGCGTTGGTGATTGGCAGCGAAGTCATGTCGCGCGTGATTGATTGGAATGATCGCAGTACTTGTGTGTTATTTGGTGACGGTGCAGGCGCGGTTGTACTCGGTGCGACAGAAGACAAAGACCACAGCATTTTATCAACCCATTTACATGCTGACGGAACTCATAAAGATGTCTTGTATTTACCTTTGGGTTCAGGCAAATCTCCTAATGTTGAAACAGTTAAGATGGCAGGCAATCAATTATTTAAATTAGCCGTGAATACCCTAGGTAATTTATTTGATGAGACACTCGCCGCGAATAATATGCAAAAATCAGATGTAGATTGGTTGATCCCGCATCAAGCCAATATTCGCATTATTGAAGCGATGGCAAAGAAATTAAACTTACCGCTCGATCGCGTTGCCATTACCCTGACTGATCAGGGCAATACCTCAAGCGCCTCCATTCCATTAGCATTAGATCTCGCGATACGCGATGGCCGCGTTAAACGCGGGCAAGTATTAATGATGGAAGGATTCGGGGGTGGTCTTGCGTGGGGTTCTGCGCTAGTTCGATATTAATCCACAATAGTTTGGTAATTATGATTAATCATTCATTAGGTTTTGTTTTTCCAGGCCAAGGTTCCCAATCTGTTGGAATGTTGGCGGGTATTGCAAAGCAATACAGCGAAGTCGAAGCGACTTTTGCAGAAGCATCCGATGTACTGCAGTTTGATTTGTGGAAACTGGTAGCAAACGGGCCAGCGATTGATTTGGATAAAACAGTCAATACACAACCTGCTTTGTTAACCGCTTCTTTGGCCATTTGGCGTATCTTAATGACACGCCTGCAAACACGGCCAGCCTGGTTGGCAGGACATAGTTTAGGCGAGTATACCGTGGTCGATTGCGCGAACTCGCTCACGTTTGCAGATGCAGTGAAATTGGTTCATGCGCGCGGTCAATTTATGCAAGAAGCCGTTGTGGAAGGAACGGGTGCAATGGCAGCTATTATTGGTTTGAATGATCAGACTGTCACCGATATTTGTGAGCAAGCAGTTTTGGGGATGAATGAAATCGTTTCGCCTGCAAATTTTAATAGCACTGGCCAGGTTGTTGTCTCAGGACACAAAGCAGCAGTGGAACGCGCGATTGTCTTAGCAAAAGAACACGGTTCCAAATTGGCGATGTTGATTCCAGTGAGCGTGCCTTCGCATTGTCAATTGATGATGCCTGCGGCTGAACGCTTGGCCGTTTTGTTAAATAAAATTGAATTTAAATTACCAGACACAGCAGTCATCAATAATGTCGATGTTACTGAATATAAAACCGTTGATGCGATTCGTACTGGATTGAAAGAACAATTGTACAAGCCGGTGCGCTGGGTTGAAACTATCCAGTATTTTGCAAAAGCAGGCGTGACACAATTAGTGGAATGTGGCTCAGGTAAAGTATTAACTGGGCTGAGCAAACGTATCGACAAGAATTTACAAATGTTGAATTTGTCAGAAGTCGAGGGCATTGAAACTTTGTTAAAGCAGGACAGTGAGAGGAGCATCTAATGACTGAGTTAGTATTAAGCGGTAAAATTGCGTTGGTGACAGGTGCGAGCCGCGGTATTGGTCATGGCATTGCGCTGATGTTAGGTCGTGCAGGTGCGACAGTGATTGGAACAGCAACGACTCAAGAAGGCGCTGAGCGTATTACTCAGGCATTTAAAAATGAGCAAATCCAGGGTGTTGGTAAGCAGCTTGATGTGACCTCATCGGAATCAGTGGAAGCTGCGATCTCAGATATTAAAAAGACGGTGGGTGCTGTTAATATTTTAGTAAATAATGCTGCGATTACGAAAGATAATTTATTTCTGCGCATGAAAGAAGACGAATGGTTTCAAGTCATCGAAACGAATTTAAATTCGATTTACCGTACAAGTAAAGCATGTGTGCGTGATATGCTGAAAGCCAGGTGGGGTAGGATTATTACCATCGGTTCCGTTGTGGGTTCGATTGGCAATCCCGGTCAGGCAAATTACTGCGCTGCGAAAGCGGGCATTGTTGGTTTTAGTAAGGCGCTTGCACTTGAAATTGGCTCGCGCGATATTACTGTTAACACGGTTGCGCCTGGATTTGTAGCCACCGATATGACTAATGCGTTAACAGATGAGCAGCGGGATAGCGTCTTTCAGCGAATTCCCATGCAAAAATTAGGTACGGTTGAAGATATAGCCTCAGCCGTTTTATTTTTAGCGTCGCCTGCGGCCGGTTATATCACCGGACAAACCCTGCATGTAAACGGCGGAATGTACATGAATTAATGCTAAGTTTCAGAAAAATAGAGGAATTGTACAATCACCACCCTCAAAAAACTTGAAACTTGGCCATTTTTGAATAAACTAGCACAACATATTCTACTGAAGAGGATAGATAGGTCATGACCATGAAGATAAACGAGATTGAAGCTCGAGTTAAAAAAATCGTTGTTGAACAACTCGGCGTTAAAGAAGATGAAATCACAGCAGATGCTTCTTTCGTTGATGATTTAGGCGCGGATTCCCTGGATACCGTTGAATTAGTTATGGCGCTTGAAGAAGAGTTTGAAACAGAAATTCCTGATGAAGACGCAGAAAAAATCGTCACCATTAAAGATGCAGTTAGCTATATTGTTGACCGCATGGAAAAAGAAACCAAAGCTAGCTAATTATCAGCTGTCTTTCGTATCGATGGTTTACTGAGGGTTCCTGCTTGAATAAACGGCGTGTCGTAGTAACTGGCATGGGGATGGTTACGCCCCTTGGTCATACAGTTGAAAGCACCTGGCAAGGTATTCTTGCTGGCAAAAGTGGGGTTGCATTGATTGATCATTTTGATGCATCCGATTTAAGCTGCCAGATTTGCAGTCGCGTCAAGGATTTTGATGCGGCTCTTTATATGCCGGAAAAAGAAGTCAAAAAACGCGATTATTTTATTCAATATGGAATGGCGGCAGCTAAACAGGCCATAGATGACTCTGGTCTGATCGTGACTGACGCCAATGCGCATCGTATCGGTCTTGCGATTGGTTCGGGTATTGGCGGCTTACCTGTTATTGAAAAATATCATTCCGTTTTACTGGAATCTGGCCCGCGCAGAATATCACCATTTTTTATTCCCAGTGCTCTTATTAATTTAATCGGCGGAAATGTGTCGATTGATTATGGGATGAAAGGCCCGAATATTGCGCTTGTATCGGCTTGCACGACAGGTACACATAATATTGGCTTTGCTGCGCGCACAATTGCTTATGGTGACGCAGATGTCATGGTGGCGGGTGCATCCGAGATGGCAAGTACCAAGCTTGGCATAGGCGGTTTTGCTGCGATGCGTGCCTTGTCGACTCGTAATAACGATCCACAAAAAGCGAGCAGAACATGGGACAAAGACCGTGATGGTTTTGTGTTAGGTGATGGGGCGGGCATGATGGTGTTGGAATCTTATGAACATGCGGTTGAGCGGGGTGCAAAAATTCATGCTGAGTTAGTGGGAGTTGGCATGAGTGGGGATGCTTATCACATGACCTTACCACATGGGGAAGGAGAGGGTGCGCGCTTAGCTATTACCAATGCGTTGGCAGATGCAGGTGTTGGGCCTGAAGTTGTGAATTATATTAATGCGCATGCAACCTCAACACCTGCAGGCGATGAGCTAGAGGCCATTGCCATTGCTAAAACCTTTGGTGCACGTAAACAAGGGTTGGCGGTTAGCTCAACCAAGTCTATGACAGGTCACTTATTAGGTGCGGCAGGTGCTGTAGAGTCTATTTTCTGTGTGTTGGCGATGCGGGATCAAATTGCGCCACCCACGATCAACTTAGATAACCCTAGTGCAGATTATGGTTTAGAGTTTGTTCCCCATCAAGCCAAGAAAATGCAAATTGATTTTGCTTTAAACAATTCATTTGGTTTTGGTGGTACTAACGGTGCGCTGTTGTTTAAGCGTCTGGGAGGATGATTTGTTAAAGAAAGTGCGATGGTGGTATGCACTTTTACTGCTTCCATTCTTACTGCTCATTGATATCTCTTATTTCATTCATACGTCCGTGATCCCTCGAGAGGGCAAGCCGGTTATTTTTAGCTTGGCGCCAGGCACTTCTTATTGGGATGTGGCACAACAATTGCATGCGCAGCAGTTATTAACGCGCCCCTACTATTGGGTTGCAATTATGATGTTGGAAGGAAAAGAGGGCAAACTTAAAATAGGGGATTACCGTATTGTGCCAGGCGAAAAGCCACTGGATATTTTGGCGCAAATGGTCAGCGGTAAAGTGGTGCTGTATGCCATTACTATTCCAGAGGGTTGGACCTTTGCGCAAATGACAGATTTAATCAATCGTCATCCTTACTTAAAACACACCGTTTCAGATTATGCGCCTTCCATGATTATGTTTAAGCTGGGGTTTGTAGAACATCCAGAAGGCCATTTTTTCCCAAGCACTTATTATTTTGGGCGTTGGACGACAGATAAAGCGGTGTTAGTAAAAGCACACCAAACCATGGCTGAAAAGCTTTCTACGGCCTGGCAAGATCGTGCGCCTTCGCTGCCTTATGCCAATATGGAACAGGCATTGATTGTGGCGTCCCTCATTGAAAAAGAAGCGGCAAAAGATCAAGATCGTCCCTTAATCGCAGGGGTGATTTTAAATCGCTTAAAAAAGCATATGTTTTTGCAAATTGATGCCAGTGTTATTTATGGTTTAGGTAACCGGTTTCAAGGCAAGTTAACACGACA
>CAYUYG010000048.1:0-8816 GCA_964449125.1 uncultured Coxiellaceae bacterium
CTAATCTTGTTAGCAGATTGTCATCCCCCCTTGCGGGAGGATGACAAACGAACTTAGATATCAAATTTAATACCTTGTGCTAAGGTCAATTGCTTGCCCCAGTTAAGCGTATTGGTTTGTCTGCGCATGTAACTTTTCCAGGCATCAGAACCTGCTTCACGACCGCCACCGGTATCTTTCTCACCGCCAAATGCACCACCAATTTCTGCGCCAGAGGTGCCGATATTGACATTGGCAATCCCGCAATCGCTACCGTGTGCAGATAAAAAGACTTCCGCGTGCTGCATGCTTTGTGTGAATAAAGCCGAAGATAAACCAAAGCGCGATTCATTTTGTAGGGCTATCGCTTCAGGTAAGGTTTTATATTTCATGACGTATAAAATCGGTGCGAAGGTTTCAGCTTGCACGACTTCCCAATGATTGTCAGCTTCGATAATCGTTGGTTCGACATAAAATCCTGGTCCCTTAATAGCTTTGCCACCAAATAAAATTTTACCGCCTTGTTGCTCAGCAGCGGCAATCGTTTTAACGAATTGATCAACAGCCTGTTGATCAATCAGTGGGCCCATCAAGTTTTTTTGATCAAGCGGATCACCAATGGTAATTTTGGCATAGGCTTTAACAAGCGCATTCACTACTTTATCGTAGATAGATTCATGGACAAAAAGACGGCGGGTTGTGGTGCAACGTTGACCTGCTGTACCAATGGCACCAAAGACAATGGGTGGAATGGCCAGTGACAAGTCGACATTTTCATCAACAATGATTGCATTATTACCACTTAATTCGAGTAGCGATTTTCCTAAACGTTCAGCAATAATGGTATTTAGTTTGCGTCCTACTGGCGTCGATCCCGTAAACGATACGAGTGGAATACGCGTATCCGCCGCAAGGCGCGTGACTTCTTCATTATTGTCAGTGATCAGTAACGAAAAAATACCTTCATAACCCTGTTGCTGCATGACGCGATTGCAAATATGTTGCACGGCAACGGCGCAGAGAGCGGTTTTTGGCGAAGGTTTCCAGATAACGGTGTCACCGCAAATTGCAGCAATAAACGCATTCCATGACCAAACGGCAACTGGAAAATTAAATGCACTAATGACGGCGACCACACCCATCGGATGCCATTGTTCGTACATGCGATGATTGGGGCGTTCAGAATGCATGCTTTTGCCATACAACATGCGTGCTTGGCCAACAGCAAAATCTGCCATATCAATCATTTCTTGCACTTCACCATCACCTTCCTGCTTTGATTTTCCCATTTCAAGTGAGACTAAGCTACCCAGCGCATCCTTGTGTTGGCGCAGTTCTTCACCAATGGCACGCACTAATTCAGCGCGTTTAGGTGCAGGCACATTCCGCCAGCTTAAAAATGCATGCTGAGCTGCTTTCATGACATGTTCATAATCCTCTTTACCGGCGCGATAAACACTGGCAATGGCTTCACCGTTGGTCGGACTATAGGAAATGATTTCTCCCGCTTCTTTGCTAGCGGACCACCATTGCGGGCCGGTGCTAACACCGCTATTTTGTTTTTGTAACTGAAGTGAAGACAAAAGACTCATAGCATTTTTCTCCAGTATATTAAGCATAATAACCACCAAATTGGCTTGTAATTAAATCATCGTAGGAAAATTGTTCCTGACGAACGAAGCCGTTATATTTCTGTGGATTGTTCATCACAATATCGAGAGCAGCACAGATGCCGGACGCAGTCGTGAGCTGTATAGCGGACCAGCGATGACCGCCAATGGTCTTTGGATAAAATTTCTTGACATAATTTTCTTCGATAAATTGATCATGTTGAATGCCGGTGACCGAGACGTAAACTAAGACGACGTCTTGAAATGTTTTAGGAATAGCATGTTCAAAAATACGTTTTAAAGTATCGCGATCATCATTCAATTTTAAATCATTCATTAAAAATCGAATCTTAGTGCAGTGTCCGGGATAACGGATCGTTTTATAACTTAAATGTTTCAGCTTGCCATTATAACTCTGAACCAAGCTACCGACCCCACCAGAGGTATTAAAGGCTTCGTAGGTCAAGCCATCAATTTTAATTTCTTCCAAGCCTTCAAGCGGCAGCAATTCTACTTTTTCACCATTTTCAACAGCTTCACATAAATTACCATATTCATTGATTAAACCATCGGTCGACCAAGTTAATGAATATTGCAAGGCATTGCTGATATTGGTTGGCAGTGCGCCGACACGCATTTTAACCGTGTCCAATTTAGGAAAATGCTGCATTAAATGATTGGCGATAATACTGATAAAACCCGGTGCCAAACCGCATTGTGGTACAAAGGCGCTTTTGGAACTTTTTGCCAATTCTTCCACGGCATTGGTGGTTTCAACATCTTCTGTTAAATCGAAATAATGCACGTTTTCTGCGGCGGCTGCTTTGGCAATGGCAACATTGCAGTAATAAGGTAGCGAAGAAATAATCGCTTCAATTTTATTTTTTTTCAAGAAAGCAGAAACATCTTCCACGTTGTTTGCATCAAGCTTGGTGTATTCTACATTCGTTTGAGTAGCAAAGAGACGAGTCAGCGGGTTTTTTTCGTGGATATCTGCAAGGTGAACAAAATAATCGTTAGATTGAGAAAGCATGAAGGTAATCAGTGAACCAATTTTACCTGCGCCAATAACTAACACGTGGTGCATAGAAACTCCTTTTTAATAATCTGCGATTTTGACAGGTGATGAATAAATTCTATTCTGTCATTCCCACGCAGGCCGGCATCCAGGGATCCCGTCTTGACGGGGATGACAATATACATTTTTTATTTATGCAATGACACCTTTTGACAGGGCATATCATAATGAGTAATGAGGGTTGAGTCACTAGGGAACGTTAGCGCATTAAATACGTGCCAGTGGCGGTAGCGATTAATTTTTTTTCGTGATTGTGCAATTCCATGCGGGTGAAAGACAATAATTTACCGCTTTTTAATAACCAGGCATCAGCAAAAAATATTTCACCGCGACCTGGATTTAAATAGTTAATGGTTAAATCAACTGTGCTGCATTTGCTCACGATTGCGACGAGCTCATCATGGCTTTTATCCGTATTTCTATTGATGGCGGAAGCCATGACTGTCATACCCCCTGCCATATCCAATACGGAGGAAATCACGCCGCCGTGCAAAATGCCTTGCATGAAATTGCCAATCAATTCGTTTTTCATGCAAAAACTCATGCTGACGTGGGTAGTATCGAGGCTATCCAAACGTAAGCCGAGCATTTTATTAAAGGGGATGGCAACAAATGTTTGCGAAAGTAATTGCAGTAAATCCTCATTTGTTGCCGGTTTGCTACTCATTTTGCAGGCGATCCAGGTGAGAGGGTGGGAGAAACGGCGCAACTGACATCGATGCCACCATCTGCCATATCTTGCAACATAGCGGTATTTTCAAGCCCCATGTAATCTACTTTACCTTTGTTATAGGTAATGGATTCCACCATTTCAGATAAGGCATTGGGATCAGGTTTGGTTTGATTGGTGAAGGCAAATAGATTGCCGACGACGGGACCGAGAATTGGAAAATCAATTTCACCATTAATGGTTGGATTGTTTCCACCATAGAGATTGCGCAAGCTTGCATCGAGTTGTTTGCTCATTTCATCACTGGGTTCCATCTCTTTTTTCTCGTCTTTTTGCTCGTCCTTATCATCCAATAATTTTTTCTTAAATTGATCCGGTGTCAGTATGTTCGCTTTTTTTCTGTCTGGATCTAAAACTTTGGTTAACAATGCTAATAGCATCAATTCGGCAGTCAGTTTTTTATCAAGCTTTTCGTCTGCTTGATCTTTTTTATCGGGAGTCTTAAGCGTATCCAGCATTTCTTTAAAATCTTTATCTTTACCCATGATCAAGGAGGTAACGCAGGATATTAATTTCTTTTGGACATTAACATCTTTAACATCGTCAAAAGACAATTCATTATGCAATTCATCGGCGATTTGCTTTTTGAAATCGGCTTTTTTATCGTCATCGATTTTGATGCCGCGCTCTTCCATGTATTCAAAAATTTTGTCCAAGGCCCTTTCAAGTTGGCTTGCGCTGAGATTTGGCATAATTCATCCTCTTTGGATTTTCTTTTTAATGGCTGTTATGACTAATTAATAATATTATAACGCTACTATCTATCCAAAAACATAGCAAATATGGCTGCACTTACGATTCTCCGACTAGCTTTGCCGACGCCGCTGCGCCGGCTGTTTGATTATTTACCGCCTCAAGGTGTTGATCCAGCAGCGTTAATTCCCGGTGTGCGTGTATCGGTACCATTTCAATCACGACAGTTGATTGGGATACTGATTGAAGTCGTGACGGAATCGAGCCTACCTTATGGAAAGCTTAAATCTGCGCATGAAATACTCGATACACTGCCTTTATTAACACCGGACATGTTTCAACTATGCCAGTGGGCGGCGGATTATTATCATTATGCAATGGGTGAAGTATTAGCTTGCGCCCTTCCGACTTTGTTGCGCAAGGGAAATCCGATTCCGTCACCGATTAAATTGCCACCCGTTTCTGAGCATCAAGATTCAGCTTTAATGTTGAATGCATCGCAACAAAACGCGTTGTCGAGTGTACTAGCAGCAAAACAAGATTTTCGTGTTTTTTTATTAGATGGTGTGACGGGCAGTGGTAAAACAGAAGTGTATTTGCAAGTCATGCAAGCTTTATTAGTAGATAATAAACAAGTATTAGTGCTAGTACCAGAAATCAGTTTAACACCGCAAACGATTGAACGTTTTCGTGCGCGCTTTCACGTGCCAGTCGTGACACTGCATTCTGGATTAACCGACAGAGCGCGTTTACACGCATGGCTGGCAGCACGTGATGGTTCGGCTAAAATTGTCATTGGTACACGTTCTGCCGTTTTTACGCCATTTGCAAATTTAGGTTTGATTATTGTTGATGAAGAGCATGATGCTTCTTTCAAACAGCAAGATCGTTTTCGTTATCATGCACGTGATCTTGCGGTGATGCGTGCACACTTTTTACAAATTCCAGTGGTCTTAGGTTCGGCCACTCCTTCGCTTGAATCATTGCAAAATGCCAAGCGCGAACGTTATGGGTATTTAAACCTACCAGAACGCGCAGGCACAGCCAGCTTGCCAACTTTTCAGCTGGTAAATTTGCAGCAACATACGGTAGACGAAGGATTGTCTGCACCGCTTGTGCAGGCTATTCGTGAACATCTAGCGCAAGATAATCAAGTGATGTTGTTTTTAAATCGCCGCGGCTTTGCGCCAGTTTTATATTGCGCCTCGTGTAAATGGATTGCGCCTTGTAGACGCTGTGATGCGCGCATGGTGTATCACCGTAAGCCGCTGCGCTTACACTGTCATCATTGCGATGCACAAGCCGCCGTGCCTGCGTGTTGTCCTGAATGTAGTATGTCAACACTGGAACCAGTAGGATTGGGCACGCAACGACTTGAGCAAGTCTTACAACAGCATTTCCCCGGTATTCCTGTCATGCGTGTCGATCGTGACAATACCCGTCGTAAAGGGGCGATGCAAAACTTGCTTGAGCAAATAAATACAAATCAAAAAGCTATTTTATTAGGTACGCAAATGTTGGCGAAAGGCCATCATTTTCCCAATGTGACATTGGTTGGTATTGTTGATGCAGACAATGGGTTATTTAGTGCAGATTTTCGTGCTGCGGAACAAATGGGTCAATTATTGTTGCAAGTAGCAGGTCGTGCAGGCCGTGCTGAAAAAAAGGGTAATGTTATTATACAAACGCGTTATCCAGATCATCCTCTGTTGCAAATTCTGATTCAGCAAGGGTATACGCATTTTTCTGATTATTTACTGAATGAACGTAAGCAATCGTTGTTGCCACCCTTCGCTCATTTCGCTATTTTTCGTGCAGAAGCCTATGAAGAAAAACAAGCCGTGCAATTCTTAACACAAGTTAAAGAGCGCTGTCAGGGTCTATTAACTCAGGTTGAAGTGCTGGGACCTGTGCCAGCCTTGGTTGCTAAACGTAAGGGTTTGCATTGCCAGCATTTATTGCTCAAAGCCGAGCGGCGTGGACCCTTGCAAGATTCTTTAAAAAATTTGTTGCAAGCTATCGAAGAATTTACCACACCAACCAAAGTGAAATGGACGCTTGATGTCGATCCAGTGGAGGTTTAGTTATGTTGCCATCTTCGCGATACTTGCCATGGTCGTAGGCTGAGCCTACACTCCCGCCTTCTGAGCGGGAGTACCAGGTCTAGTGGGATGCAGAGTGGATTACGACAAAATGTCTAATCCGTCCTGCAACGACTGACTAAAGTTAAATGACGATAGTTATGCAAACCCAATGCTATGTTGAATAACTTGCTCGATTGCATGCGTACAAATAGCACAAAAATTCTTGTCAGTTTCCATCGTGCATTTAAGTCCTGGTTTATGACTGATTTTTTTAGTAGCGAGTGAATCAGCGTAACCTCCGACGTAAGCACCATAAACAGGTGGAGAAGCTTTCCACATGGACTCAGGTGTGGGCAATGGAATAGTGTTTTTTACAAATTGTTTCCATTTTAAATTTTCATAATGTTTATCAACTAAAAACGTAATGTTTTGTGACCAGGGTTCATGTATGCCTGGAGCAAATTCTAACTCAGTACGCCCACCACCTTCGTATTCTTCGTTCAGTCCAAAGAAATGACCAAATTCATGCGTTAATAAATAAGTGAAATTCCAGTCATTGGCTGCGGGAATGGCAGTGAATGCCATGTAGTTTCCGACCCCCCAATAATTGCTATTATTAACCAGTACAAGCGGGTAGTCATAAGGCGCGCTTGCCAGGTTTTCCCGCAATTTATTTTCATTGGTAGGATAAATGACATCGGTCCAACGACCGAAATCATCCCAGTATGGATAGTATAATCCTAAGAAAGAATCGTAAGTTGGAACAGGCAGTCCTAATTGCTCTGGCTCACCCAGTGTGCGCTTCGAAGCATGAAATACAGCATAAAAACTCATATGCTCGACCCCAGGAAATTTTTGGCTTTGTAAGGTTTGGACTGTTTTTTGAGCATGTTGCCAAAAAAGTTTTTTATCGGATTCATGGTAACCTTCAGCATAAATGCTGACTCGTACGGAGGGTGATTGGCTGGCTGAAGCGAGTTCTTTGATTTCAGTATCGGGAATAGGAAGGGCCTTTTGGAGTTGTGCTGGCCTAATAACTTGTGAAATAACTTTTTCCATGCCACCTGTTTTAGGATTTTCGGCGAACAATTCAAACAGCATGTCGCCAGTGATCAGCGGAAAACGTAAGGTAATGGCGCGGGTTAATTTACGGTATTCTTTGCCAGTGCCAATGCTGTCATAGTAAATTGATTGCCCTGTTTTTGTATCTTTTAAAACGCCAATATAGCTTCCGTATTGTGGCTTTAATTTGCTGCGTTCCATTAGTGCTGTTGTACCAGAAGGTTCGATAATCGTTTTGCTAATGCGATAGCTCTCATCTTTTTCTTGCCAATCAAGTTGAATACGAAGCACGTCAATCGCTGCCAGATCGTGGGTGCTAACAGATGTTGGTTGCGGTAGACGTAAGGAGGTTTTGGCATAGTCTGAATCTTTTGGAACACGCTGAGCGTTCCAATAGGGATGCGCAAAAACGGATTGGGTGAATAGTAAGAAAATAGTAACGCAATAAATAAAAAATAAACGCATGGCAATATTCCCAGTTTTATACTGGGAGTATCGTAAATGAAGGTGAATAAATAATAAAGCGCTGTTTTTTTTAACAAAAAATAAAATGTTGCCAATTATTTTTTTGTAAACATTGAAAACATTTCCATTGGAATTGGAAATATAATTGTAGAATTTTGCTCTTCAGCAATATTTGCTAAAGTTTGTAAATAGCGTAATTGCAGTGCTTGTGGTGCTTGACCTAATATTTGCGCAGCTTCCAATAATTTATGTGAGGCTTGTAATTCACCATCGGCATGAATAACTTTAGCGCGACGTTCACGTTCAGCTTCTGCTTGACGGGCGATAGCTCGAACCATGGTTTCATTAATATCAATGTCTTTTATTTCTACCATGCTAATTTTAATACCCCATGCATCGGTATGTTCATCCAGTATTTTTTGAATGTCGGTGTTTAATTTATTGCGTTCAGCAAGCATTTCATCAAGTTCGTGTTGGCCCAGTACAGAACGCAATGTCGTTTGTGCAAGCTGGCTCACCGCCATGAAATAATCTTCTATCTGAATAACCGCACGTGATGCTTCAATGACACGAAAATACACGACAGCACTGACGCGTACAGAGACGTTGTCGCGCGAAATAACATCTTGCGGTGCAACATCCATGACAACCGTGCGTAATTCCACACGCACAATTTGTTGGATAAAGGGAATGATAAAAATAAGACCGGGGCCTTTTACTTTCCAGAATCTACCCAAAGTGAACACAACAGCGCGTTCGTACTCGCGTAAGACATAGAAAAAATTAAAAAGCATCACTAGCAAAATAATGGCAAGTACGGCATAAACAATAAACATGATCACTCCTAACCTTCGTTAATATCACATCGGGATTTTTTGAAGGGTTCGATGCTTAATTTTAAACCCTCAACACCAACCACTTTAACTTTGTCCCCTTCAACCACGGGTCGCACTGCTTCAGCTTCCCAGACTTCGCCTAAAACACGTACGACTATCTGTCGATTCATGATACTTAAGACAGTGCCTTCACTGCCAATTAAGCCTTCTTTGCCCGTCACTACTTGTTTTTTATGAGAACGAATAGCGAGATTTAAGATCATTAAAAAGAATAATAAG
>CAYUYG010000049.1:0-8762 GCA_964449125.1 uncultured Coxiellaceae bacterium
ATAAGCTTCACGTACATCAGCTGAATTTAAAAAGCTTGCTAACTGTTTATGCACTTTCTCAACTACTTCTGACCGTCTAACTGATTCAGCAGTGAGTAATTTTTCAGCATGTCCTGGTGAAATGTCTAGTTTCTCAACATAAGTTGGGTAAAGCACGACACCCTGACCATAAAAAATTTCTGCAATACTGCTACGACCGTCCCAATCATTATCATCGGGATCTGTCGGATCATAATCAGGATGAATCGGAGGCATTAATCCTTCAGGTGCAGCAGGATCAATTTCCATATGCAGATATTGATGTGAAAAATTGCATTGTGGATCGAAATCAATACAGAGGGTGCGAAGGTTTTTGGTTTTGCTCAGATATTCAGCCATTAACTTGCTGCATGTCGTCTTTCCTACGCCCCCTTTGTTATTTACAAACGCGATAATTTCCATGTAAGACTCCTGTCGTTGTATTACGATAAAGCCTAATATATCATTAGTTATGTTTTATATTAAATAAAAAAACATGTAAAAATAAACACTACGCAGTTGTGTTTTTTGTTTATAGTTAGTTTAGTTTTTGTTTAGGACTTTGTAAGCTGTTGATGTGATTTAATTTAAGGGCTGCAATTGTGACGTTTGTGGGAAAGTTTGTGACGGTTTTGGGATAACGTGTGACGTTCATGGGAAGGAATGTGACGGCTATGGGACAATATGTGACGGATGTGGGACACGAAAGTAAAGAAAGCAAAAAGGAATTAAAGAAACACGCAGCAACCATTCATTGCTCGAATACATTGAGCTTGTTGCAGCGTAAAATTTCCAATGCGCTTTTGTATCACGCCTACAAAGAATTGATGCTCAAAGAAGAGCATGAAATCACGGTTAAGCAACTGTGCCGATTAATTGGCTATAACGGCAATAATCACGCCGTCATCAAAGATGCACTTAAAGGCTTGATATCGACCATCATTGAATGGAATGTGGTCAATGACGAGAATGGTTCCGAAAACTGGACGGCAAGCTCTATTATTGCCAGCGTCAGTTTGGAAGGACCGCTTTGTTATTACGCGTATTCACCGCGCATGAAACAGCTTCTGCATTCTCCCTCCATGTTTGGCAAAATTGATCTGGTGATTCAATCCAAGTTTCGTTCCAGTTATGGATTGGCACTGTATGAAAATTGCATACGCTATCGTGGGCTAGCGCAGACCAAATGGTTTGACATCGAATTATTTAAAAAATTGATGGGTGTTCCAGCCGGCAAGTATGATGTCTTTCGTGATTTCAAGCGGCGAGTACTGGATAAGGCCGTTGATGAGGTCAATATGTATTCCGACTTAATTATCAATGCCGAATTTGTCCGCGAAGGGCGAAAAGTCGTTAAAATGCGCTTCAAGTTAAAGGAACGCGCAAAACGTACACGGCTCGGCAATAATAAAAAACAACCCAAGCTTGAAGCGCCCGCGATAAGCGATGAGCTGAAAGCCAAACTGTTTGGCCAATTTCAACTGACCGATGAGCAGATCGAACAATTGCTAACGAAATACGACAGTCAGTTTGTTGAGGAAAAAATAATCCTCGTTGAAGCGTCAAAACCGTTCCAAGAAGGAAAAATCCAAAATTTAGCAGCTTACTTGTTGAGCGCCGTCAAAAATAATTACCAGGCACCGAAACCCAAATCACAGTTGGTGAATATCCAGGATGCTCGCCAAGAAATTGAGATGACTGAGCTAAAACGACAAGCGGAGACGATTCGCACTGACTACAAGGCTTATCGCGAAAGTGTGATTCACGAAAGTATCAGTGCGCTCACCCCAGCGCTCAAAGAGCAGTTCATGGAAGAATTTTTTGCGTTTGCGGAACCCGTCGTGCATACCATTTTACAGTTGCAACGGAACAAATACACACGTGAAACTGTGCTCGAGTCTCCGCAATTGCAGGCATTGCTACGCAAATTTGCCCTGCGTGAACTCGATATCTTTACTCTCTTTTCATTGGAAGAATTTGTGGCAAGCATGGATGAACCTCGGCGCGAAGCGTGGCAAAAATTAAAATCCTATGATCCGGATCATGTGCTCCTGCATTTCAAGGAGTAAGGCGTGCAGGCATTTACTTAGATCAGACGGATTTTAATGAGTATTATTCCGGATTCACAAACTGCCCAGAAAACCTATAATGAAATGGTCACCAACTCTTTTAACGCTGAGGGGAAAGTCATGGTAGCTAAAAAGAAAAAAGGCACGGCAGCAAAATCTAAGAAACGTCGCTAGTCGATACTAATCGAAAGGGAGAGCGTTGCTCTCCCTTTGGTTAAGTGCGTAATATTTTTCTCACAAACAACGCTTTTAAGTAATCCGTTTCCGGTATACCTGGGTGAAGAGGGTGATCAGGACCCTGATGACCTCGTTCCAGTATTTGCACGCCATAAGGTGTTTGTGCGGTGGCTCGGACTAATTGTTCAGTCAGATCATCCATGGTCACTTGCATGGAACAAGAACAGGAAACCAATATACCGCCTGGAACGAGCAATTTTAGCGCGGCATCATTGATGCGACGATAGGCAATCAATCCCTCCTTGCGATCTTTGAATTTTTTCACGAAAGCAGGCGGATCCAGCACAATGACATCATAAGTCCGTTTTGCATGCTGCAGAGCTTTTAGCGCATCAAATGCATCGTCTGTTATGACGCTGATTTTATCTTCTACCTGATTTAAAAGTGCATTGCGTTGGATAAAATCACTGGCTTGGGCAGAAGCTTCAATACAATCGACTTGAGCGGCACCAAAGACGGCAGCTTGGATTCCCCACCCACCTAAATAACTGAACGTATCCAATACGGTTTTACCCACCACATAATCTTTAAGCCGGGCGCGGTTTAAACGATGGTCATAAAACCAGCCTGTCTTCTGTCCTTTTAGCAAGGGAGCATGAAATGAGACAGTATTTTCTATTAGTACCGTTTCAGCGGGCGTTTGACCATGGGCGTCTTTAATATAGAGAGGGAGCCCTTCGTGTTCACGCGTGTGACTATCATTGCGCAAAAGAATGGATTGGGTATCAGGTAATAATTTCATCAAAGCGGCAACAATCGACTCGATGTGATTTTCCATGCCTGCGGTATTGATCTGCATGACCAAGTGATCGCCGAATCGATCAATCACTAATCCCGGCAAATTATCCGCTTCACTGAATATTAAACGATAGAAGGGCTGCTTAAATAAACGATCACGCAAGGCCAGTGCTTCTTGAAGGCATTTAATAAAAAACGCTTCATCAAGGCGTACTTCGGGAGTGCGACTAAACAATCGGCAGGCTATCAAGGAATGCGGATTGATATAACCCGTCCCAAGCACAGTTTTGTCATGAGCAATGACCACGACTTCCTCACCTGCTGTGAAGGATTTTAAAGGGGTGCTGGCCGTGTCGATTTCATTACTGAAAATCCAGGGATGGCCCAAACGAATACGGCGGTCTTCGCCTTTTTTAAGACGTAAATAGGGTAATGGCATAAGGCTTGGCTTATCGATTCTAATTATAGAACCGTAAGCCTACCGGTAGCTTATGCTCACGTCAAATGATCGATTAGCCAGCGCCCTGATTTAGCCGGGGTGTTGAGTCATTATCATAGTCTATTGTCAGGTCTTCTTCATGCATACTGCCCGAGTTGCTGTTAGAAGTAGAAGTAAAGCTTCCAATGCCTGGCGTTTGCAGGGGTGTTTTGGTTGGTGCGAAGTGGCGATTCCCCGCTTCTTTTTCCTCTTCCTCGAAACTTTCTACATTCACCGTGGGGCTGTGAGGTGGAGAATAGTCTGGAATAAAGTCATCTAGACTAAGGTGTGGCGCTGTTTTTTGACTTTTTATACTAAAGGTTGAATCCCGCGCTTCTTCCAGTTTTTTAGACTTTTCTTCTAGCTGCATTCGTTGTTCTTCAGCCAAACCCTTCATCCATGCTTCACGCCAGAAAGTTTGAAATTCTTTATGCGTATCATTAACTTGATACACATTGCGATAAAGGAGTAGAAAAAAGTCATTTTGCAGACACGTTGGAATCGCTTTATTAACGCGAGTCTTTCCTCTATGTTCAGCACCTTGTAATAATTTAAGATGAGTCAGTTCACCAAGTTGCATGGCCTGGTATATTGCATTGATGTCGCCTAAGTTTGCCAATTCAAGGTAAAGCTCATGCAATTCCTTCGTCAACTTGGCCGTATCTTCACCAAATTTTGTCGTGTTGGAAACGTATATATCATTTATTTTTTCGACAACCATGGCATCCAAAGCAGCTACTTTCAGCTGAAATCCAGGGCATTTTTTTGATAACATATAAATGGTCAATCCCGCAGTGGCGTGCAAGGTACACCATAGCAATGAATTTTTTGGTGTGGGTGCTAGTGCACTTGGCAAGACATTCATGGTTGTTGAAGTGCGTTTGCCTTGTGCTTCTTCTGCTTTATCCCGGAGATAACGAATCAAGTTGTAATAGTCTTTAAAAGAATTGGCAGAGGAAATTTTTTCAAGCACTTCCATCACAATTCGCTGTAATGTTTCACTATCCAGTTCTTCTTCATTAGTCACCACTTTTTTAACGGTTTCAATCGTTCTTTTGCTAAAGGACGCAACGGCATTTAAACCTGCTGCAAAATACCCGCTATTTTCAGAGGGCGTGCGCTCACGGTGAGTTTTATATAATAAAACATATTCCAGAATAGCTTGTTTATTGACTTCAGAAACATCGAAATATTTATCGAATGTTTGCGAGTCGAGTTGGTGTTCTCTGATGTATCGAGATAATAATTCCTGACTTATGGTAGGTAAATCCAATAATTGCGGCAATAAATCAGCAATGGAAACTTCTTGATGTGAGACGGATGGTACTGTTGTTGTGGTGTCTTTGTGCTGCATCCCGGCTTCCTCTTTTTAAATCCATGTTTTCCTTAATCCATCGTAAAGTATCAGGCTTAAGACACCCTTAAGATTTTACTTTTCACTCAAGCAGTTTGCGGTACAATCTCAAACCATATGAAAGAACCGCCAAGGAGGAGGGTAGAGCATGACTTTTTTAAATTTCGCGCTTGGTGAAACCACTGATATGTTACGCGAATCCGTGCGTGAATTTGCAGAGCGCGAAATTGCGCCGCTTGCAGAAAAAATTGATAAAGAAAATCATTTTCCCAGAGAATTATGGCCAAAGCTTGGGCAGTTAGGTGTGCTTGGCATGACGGTTGAAGAAGAGTACGGCGGTTCTGGTCTCGGTTATCTCGAACATGCCGTTGCGATGGAAGAAATTAGTCGTGCTTCTGCCTCAATCGGTTTGAGTTTCGGCGCGCATTCCAATCTTTGTGTCAACCAAATTCGCTTAAACGGTAAACCAGAACAAAAACAGCGCTATTTGCCTAAGCTTTGCAGCGGTGAGCACGTTGGGGCGCTAGCGATGAGTGAAACACAAGCTGGGTCTGATGTGATGAGTATGCAACTCAAGGCCGATGAAAAAGATGATTATTATATTTTGAATGGCAGTAAAATGTGGATCACCAATGGTCCGGATGCGGATGTCCTGGTTGTGTATGCACGTACCGAAAAATCTACTCGATCGCATGGCATTACCGCTTTTATTATAGAAAAAGATTTCCCTGGTTTTAGTACGGCACAAAAGTTAGATAAGCTGGGTATGCGCGGGTCAAATACCTGTGAACTGGTTTTTGAAAATTGCAAAGTTCCTGCTGCCAATATTTTAGGGAAAAAAAATGGTGGCACCGAAGTATTAATGAGCGGATTGAATTATGAACGGGTGGTGCTGGCAGCTGGCCCCGTTGGTATTATGCGCGCCTGTCTTGATATTGTGTTGCCGTATGTGCACGAACGAAAACAGTTTGGCCGAGCGATTGGTGAATTTGAATTAATGCAGGCAAAACTTGCCGATATGTATACTGCCTTGATGACTGCGCAAAGCTATCTCTACGCGGTTGCCAAAGCTTGCGACCGAGGCGATGTCACGCGCAAGGATGCCGCTTCTGTTATCCTATATACGGCCGAACGCGGTACTTGGATGGCGTGTGAAGCAATACAGTGCTTGGGCGGTAATGGTTATATCAACGATTATCCAACGGGTCGTCTGTGGCGCGATGCGAAACTATATGAAATTGGCGCAGGAACGTCTGAAATCCGGCGCATGTTAATTGGACGTGAATTATTTGATGAGTTTAGGGGATAAACATGGCGGCTTTCCAAACACAAGTCAATTCGGGTGATAATACGTTTCAACAAAATGCCAGCGTAATGAGTGCAATGGCGGCTGATTTACGCAAGTTGCTCATCAAAACCCAAGAGGGCGGCGGAGAAAAAGCGCGCGAACGACATCATCAGCATGGCAAATTATTACCACGGGATCGTATTGAATTATTGCTCGATCCAGGCTCTGATTTTCTCGAATTATCAGCGCTAGCAGGGTTTGAGTTATATGACGATGAATTGCCGGCAGGCGGCATCATTACCGGTATTGGTCGCGTGATGGGAATTGACTGCATGATCGTTGCCAATGACGCCACGGTAAAGGGTGGGACGTATTATCCGATTACCGTTAAAAAACATTTACGCGCACAAAAAATTGCAGAACAAAATCGTTTACCTTGTATTTACTTAGTGGATTCAGGTGGCGCTTTTTTGCCAAAACAGGATGAAGTGTTTCCGGACGAAAATCATTTTGGCCGCATTTTTTATAATCAAGCAACGATGTCAGCTAAGGGTATTCCGCAAATTGCAGTTGTCATGGGCTCGTGCACCGCAGGTGGTGCTTATATCCCTGCCATGGCAGATGAATCCATTATGGTGCGTGAACAAGCGACGATTTTTTTAGCAGGACCCCCACTGGTAAAAGCGGCAACGGGCGAAGTCGTTACGGCTGAAGCATTAGGTGGAGCGGATGTGCATTGCCGTATTTCCGGTGTTGCCGATTATTACGCGCAAAATGATGAACATGCCATTGCACAAACACGTCGTATCGTTGCTAATTTGAATTATCAGCAACAGCTTGCAAAAGTGGTATTACGCGAATCAAGTGATCCATTACATAATCCCGAAGAATTATATGGCATCATTCCGGCAGATCCGCGTTATCCATTTGATGTGCGCGAAATTATTATGCGTATTGTCGATGGTTCCGAGTTTGATGAATTTAAAGCACTATACGGTAAAACCATTGTTTGCGGATTTGCCCATGTCTGGGGTATTCCCGTTGGGATCATCGCGAATAACGGCATTTTATTTCCTGAGTCCGCATTGAAAGCCACTCATTTTATTGAACTCTGCACGCAACGCGGCATTCCCTTACTATTCTTGCAAAATATTACTGGGTTCATGGTCGGCAGCAAAGTAGAAGCAGAAGGGATTGCCAAGCATGGCGCTAAATTAGTGTCAGCTGTCGCCTGCGCGCAAGTACCTAAAATTACGGTGATTATTGGCGGGAGTTATGGTGCGGGTAATTATGCCATGTGCGGTCGTGCTTATGAGCCACGTTTTTTATGGATGTGGCCGAATGCGCGTATCGGTGTCATGGGCGGTGAACAGGCAGCCAGTGTATTGGCGCAAGTAACCCGAGAAAAGAAAAAACGTCAGGGTGAGCAATGGACAGAAGCAGATGAAAAAGCCTTTAAAGCCCCTTTGCTGGAACAATACGGTAAGCAATCTTCGGCTTCCTATTCGAGCGCAAGAATAT
This sequence comes from uncultured Coxiellaceae bacterium, assembly GCA_964449125.1. Taxonomy (GTDB): domain Bacteria; phylum Pseudomonadota; class Gammaproteobacteria; order DSM-16500; family DSM-16500; genus Aquicella. Next base: position 7,704 of record CAYUYG010000049.1, read on the forward strand.
GGGATGATGGCATCATTGATCCATTGGACACACGTCGTGTTATCGGGATGAGCTTGAGTATTGCACTTAATGCACCGATACTCCCAACACAATTCGGTTTGTTCAGGATGTAAACGGGAAGGATTAGAAGATGCTGTTTGAAAATATTGTAGTCACAGTGGCTGATAACATCGCAACAATTTTATTGAATCGTCCCGCTAAACGTAATGCTATGCACGGACCTTTGATCCAAGAAATGTTACAGGCATTACATCATCTCAGTGAAGATAACAATGTGCAGGTGCTCATCATTCGTGGTACTGGCGAGCATTTTTGCGCGGGTGCGGATATTGGCTGGATGAAACAAATTGCAACGGGTTCTTACAGTGAAAATTATGATGATGCGCAATTGTTGGCTGATTTTTTATATCAACTTTATCATTTTCCAAAACCGACTATCGCACTTGTACACGGTGCGACAATGGGCGGTGGTTTAGGTATTGTCGCCGCCTGTGATATTGCATTTGCTGCCAATAATGCGAGCTTTGCATTTTCTGAAGTAAAAATCGGTCTTGCGCCCTGTATTATTAGTCCTTACGTCATTGCCGCGATTGGCGAACGACAAACGCATTATTATTTTTTAACCGGCGAACGTTTTGATGCCTTGCAAGCGCAAGGTATGGGTTTTGTGCATCAAGTCATTGAGAATGATGTGTTGTTAACAGCGGGGATTGCACTCGCTAAAACTTTACAGAAAAACGGATCTCAGGCATTAGCTGCTGCGAAGCGGTTAATCAGACAAGTCGCTAAGGAAAAGATTACCGAAGAATTAGCGCAAAAAACCGCGGAATATTTAGCAAATTTACGTTCGAGTCCTGAAGGCGAAGAAGGATTACGCGCATTTTTAGAGAAACGCACACCACACTGGAATTGAATTATAGGGGCGTAGCACGCGGCCTTGGCAAAGTAGGCGAATTATCTGCTCGGGCTTTTCGTGAAAAGAAAGAATGTTTTTTAAGATGCGTAGCATGCTCCGATATTTTAAAACAAAGTAGTGCGGATGACAGTAAAGAAAAAAAC